>JAYVSF010000040.1:0-2278 GCA_043775605.1 Myxococcales bacterium | reverse complement strand
AGGCGGTGCAGGAAGAGGCCCCGCCGCCGCCGCCGCCGGTCGACGAGGATCCGGACAAGGACGGCATCTCCGGCGACGCCGATCAGTGCCCCAACGATGCCGAGGACCCCGACGGCTTCCAGGATTCGGACGGCTGCCCGGACGGCGACAACGACGGTGACGGCCTCGCCGACGCCAGCGATCAGTGCCCGAACGACGCCGAGGACCCCGACGGCTTCAAGGACGACGACGGCTGCCCCGACCCGGACAACGACGGTGACGGCGTGCTCGACGCCGCCGACCAGTGCCCGAACAACGCCGAGGACATGGACGGCTTCCAGGACGAGGACGGCTGCCCCGACCCGGACAACGACGGTGACGGCGTGCTCGACGCCGCCGACCAGTGCGCGGACAAGGCCGAGACCAAGAACGGCTTCCAGGACGGCGATGGCTGCCCGGACGAGCTGCCGGCCGCGATCAAGAAGTACTCGGGCACGGTCAAGGGCATCAACTTCGCGAGCGGCAAGGCCGTCATCCTGAAGACGTCGAACAAGGTCCTCGACGGCGCGGTCAAGGTCCTCACCGACTACCCGGAGCTCCGGATCGAGATCCAGGGTCACACCGACGACGTCGGTGACAACGACGCCAACTACCAGCTGTCGGACGCGCGCGCGGCCTCGGTGCGGAACTACTTCCTCGCCAAGGGCATCGCGGACGATCGCATCACCAGCAAGGGCTTCGGCGAGACCGTGCCGGTCACGCCGATCGACGGCCTCAAGGGCAAGCCGCTGGCGGCCGCGCGCGCCAGCAACCGCCGCGTCGAGTTCAAGCTGATCTCGGAGCTGACCCAGACCGAGTCGTCGGCCCCCGTGCTGGCGACCCCGCCGACCCCGTGAGCGTGTCGCGCGCCGTCACCGCAGGGTGACCGACGCTGCTGTCGTCCCGAAGCCCGGCCCTGCCGGGCTTCTTGCGTTTCGGCGCGCGTGCGCTAATCGCGCAGGGCGATGACGGTCACCCCGTCGCCGCCCTCGCCGCCCTCGCCAGGGCGCGCGAGCTTGACCGCGGGATGACCGGCGGCCAGGCGCTCACGCAGCGCGGACCGCAGCGCGCCGGTCCCGTGGCCGTGGACCACGAAGACCGCGTCGTGACCCAGCAGCAGCGACTCGTCGAGGAAGCGGTCGAGGTTGCTGAGCGCCTCGTCGACCCGCTGGCCGCGGACGTCGAGGGTGGTGGTCGGGGTGCGGCCGGGCGCGCGCCCCGTGGCGTTGCCGTCGATCAAGGCGACGCCGTCGCCCGCGGCCACAGGCGCGCTGGACGGACGCCCGCGATCACCGGCGACCACGCGTCGCCCGCGGTCGGGTCGGTCGAAGCGGTCCGGGCGATCCGGGTGGTCAGCGCGATCCGGGCGATCGTCGCGCGCGGGCTCGAGGCCGGCCGCCCGCCGCGCGGCGCGGTGGCTGTCGATGAGGATATCGGCGACGTCGACCGACATCCGCATGCCGCCCAGCCGGACCACCGCCCGGCCACGCTCGGGCGCCGACGCCAGCTCGCCACGCCCGCCGAGGCTGGGCACGATCACCAGCGCGCCGGGCACCAGCTCGCCATGGCGCGGGGCGCGGCCCGGCACGTGCGCCGCGCGCGGCTGGTGCTTCGCCACCGTGGCCCCGACCTGGACCAGCTGCCGCCGGGCCACCCGCACCGCCTCGTCGTCGGCGCGCGCCTCGGCGGCCTTGCGCCGCAGATCAGCACGCACCAGCTCGACCTCGGCCCGGGCCTGGCGCAGCGCGCCGAGGGCCTCGCCGTGCAGCCGGCCCTGCTCGCGGTCGCTCTGGACCCGGCGCTGCTCGCGCTCCAGGCGCAGCGCCATCCGCTCGCCCTCGAGCGCCTCGAGCTCGGCCAGCCCCGCAGCCCGCTCCTCCTCGAGCCGGCGGCGCTGCTCGGCGACGTTGCGCAGGAGGCCATCGACCGAGACCCCGCCGTCGCCCAGCAAGACGCTCGCCCGATCGACCACCGCCGCCGGCAGGCCCATGCGACGCGCGACCACCAGCGCGCCCGAGCTGCCGGGCACGCCGAGGTGGAGCTTGAAGGTCGGCTCGAGCTTCTGCAGATCGTAGCCAACCGACGCGTTGGCGAAGCGCGGATCGGTCGCGCCCAGCGCCTTCAACCGCTCGTAGTGGGTGCTGATGATGGCGGTGAGGCCGCGCTCGGCCAGGGCCTCGAGCACCGCCTGGGCCAGTGCCGCGCCCTGATCGGGATCGGTGCCGACCGCGATCTCGTCGACCAGGAGCAGCGTGCCGGG
>JAYVSF010000039.1:0-2450 GCA_043775605.1 Myxococcales bacterium | reverse complement strand
CGCCGGCAACGCCGTTCCGCTGATCGACATCGACTGGACGGTGGCGATCCAGGCGGGCCTGTTCGCCGTCATGTTCGTCGTCGCCAACAAGCTCCTGTTTCAGCCCTACCTCAAGCTGCGCGAGCGGCGGATCGCCGGCATCGACGGCGCCCGAGCCGAGGCCGAGCAGATGAGCGCGCAGGCTGACGGCAAGCTGGCCGACTACGAGGCCAAGCTCAAGACCGCGCGCGGCAAGGCCGCGGAGGAGCAGCGCAAGGTCCGGGCCGAGGCCGCCGCGCACGAGCGCGAGGTCACCGACCGCGGTCGCGCCACCGCCCAGAAGGCGCTGGACGAGGCCTCGGCGCGGGTCCAGGCCCAGACCGCGACGGCACGCAAGGAGCTCGCGCCCCAGGCCGACGCCATCGCGCGCGGCATGGCCAAGCGCATCCTCGGTCGGGAGGTCGCGTGATGAGATCGTCCAAGCTGATCGCCCGCGTGGTCCTGGCCGCCGGCCTGCTGATGCCGGCCCTGGCCCTGGCCCAGAACGGCGCCGACGGCGACATCGCCGCGATCAAGCCGCGCGTGCCCGACGAGCCGCGGATGCCGACCCCCGAGCGGCCCGACGGCGCCGAGGCTGGTGGCGAGCACGGCGCCGAGGCCGGCGAGGCCCACCATGACCCGTCGAAGACCTTCAACTTCTTCAGCCTGCACTACGGCAAGGACCAGTACGGCGGGAAGTTCGGCGACGGCGTCCAGGGCCCGCACGGCGAGCCCGAAGAGCCCATGTCCGGGCCCTTCCTGTTCATGCTCATCAACTTCGGCATCCTGCTGGTGTTGATCGGCAAGTACGGCAGCCCGGTCGCGCGCCAGATGGCCGAGAGCCGGTCCGACACGATCAAGAGCGCGCTCGACGAGGCCGCCAAGCTGCGCCAGGCCGCGGCCGACAAGCTCGACGAGTACTCGGCCAAGCTCACCGCGGCCGAGGCCGAGATGGCGACGATGCTCACCAACATGCGCGCCGACGCCGAGAGCGAGCGGGCGCGGATCATCGCCGCTGCCGAGGAGCAGGCGATCGCGGTCAAGAAGGACGCCGACCTGCGGATCGCCGCCGAGATCGAGCGCGCCCGCTTCGAGCTGGCCCGCGAGGTCGCGATCGCCGCCGCCGCCGCCGCCGAGAAGCTGGTCCGCGAGAAGGCGACCGGCGCCGATCACGCCGCGCTGGTCGACACCTTCATCAAAGATGTCGAGTCCGCGGCCCGCGGCCGCGCAGGAGTCGCCTGATGCTCGCCGGTAGCCTCGCTCGCCGCTACGCCAAGGCGGTCATGGACCTGGCCATCGCCCGGACCGCGGTCGATCGGGTCGGCCTCGACCTGCGCGCCCTCGCCACCGCCTACAAGACCTCGCCCGAGCTGGGTGCGGTCCTGGCCAACTCGTCGTTCCCGCGAGCCCAGCGCAAGGCCATCGTCGACGCCGTGCTGCTGCGCCAGGGCGCGCACGAGCTGGTCAAGACCACCTGCGCGCTGCTCCTCGACAAGGAGCGGCTCGGCATCATCCCCGACCTGTCGCGCGAGATCGACGCGATGATCGAGGCCCGCGCCGGCAAGGTCGCGGCCCAGGTGACCTCCGCGGTCGAGCTGACCCCGGCCCAGGTCACCCAGATCACCGCCACCCTCGAGCGGATGTCGGGCAAGAAGGTCGTGCTCAGCCGCAAGGTCGACGCCGCACTGCTCGGCGGCGTCGTCGCCAAGGTCGGCGACGTGGTCTACGACGGCAGCGCCCGCACCCAGCTCCGCACCCTGCGCGACCAGCTCGCGAAGTAACCCAGTTCTCGCACGAGGAATCGCCATGGACATCCGCGCCGCAGAGATCAGCGACATCATCCGCAAGCAGATCGAGAACTACGACAAGAAGGTCCAGGTCACCGAGACCGGGTCCGTGCTGACCGCCGGCGACGGCATCGCCCGCGTGTACGGCCTGTCGGGTGCGCTGGCCGGCGAGCTGCTCGAGTTCGAGACCTCGGGCGGCAAGGTCGCCGGCATGGTCCTCAACCTCGAGGAGGACAACGTCGGCGTCGCCATCCTCGGCCGGTTCGAGACCATCAAGGAGGGCGACACCGTCCGCCGCACCGGCAAGATCGTCGAGGTCCCGGTCGGCGAGGAGCTGATCGGCCGCGTGGTCAACGCCACCGGCCAGGCCATCGACGGCGGCAAGCCGATCACAGGCGCCCAGACCCGCAAGGTCGAGATCAAGGCGCCCGGCATCATCCAGCGCAAGTCGGTGCATGAGCCGATGCAGACCGGGATGAAGTCGATCGACTCGATGATCCCGATCGGCCGCGGCCAGCGCGAGCTGATCATCGGCGACCGCGGCACCGGCAAGACCGCGGTGGCGATCGACACGATCCTGAACCAGAAGGGTCAGGACATGCACTGCTTCTACGTGGCCATCGGCCAGAAGCAGTCGACCGTCGC
>JAYVSF010000038.1:0-3770 GCA_043775605.1 Myxococcales bacterium | reverse complement strand
AGCCACATGGACGTCCGCGGGATGGTGCCGTCGTCGTTGACGTTGGTGACGCTGTACGCGTGCTGGTTCCAGATCGGCCGGGTGTTGACCCAGCGATCGACGCGGTCGGCGAGGACCCGGACGCCGGACGCGCTGTTGGCGCCGGGGTTCGCGGCCCGGCAGACCTGGCCGGCCGCCGACGGTCCGGCGATCGGGTCACGGCAGACGAAGCCGTCACCGCCGCAGTCGGCGTCGGCCGTGCACCGGCAGCGGCCGAGCGCGTCGCCGGGCTGGTCGCGACCGCAGGTGGTGGCGCCGGTGCAGTCCGAGGCGTCGAGGCAGCGGATGCCATCGAAGATCGGGTCGAGCGCCGGGCAGCTGATGGCCGGGCAGTTGGTGTTGCTGTTGACGACGATCTCGGCGTTGAAGTCGGCGTCGACGTCGGCGACGATCGGGTTCTCGTACCAGGTGCAGGACCGACGGAAGCGCGAGTACTGGACGGAGCCGGTGGTGCCGTCGTAGACGCGGGTGAAGCACTCGTCGGCGTAGACCGCCTCGGCCCGGCCGTCGCCCTCGAAGTCGAACACTGACGAGCCGGTGACGTTGCTCGAGCGGTCCTGCGACGGCTGGAACCACAGCACGCCGTCGGCGCGGCCGCTGGCGCACAGCGCCGCCGGGGCGCCGGCCACGCAGTCGGGATCGAACACGGTGTAGGCGGTGCCGCCGGCCGACGCGAACTCGGCGCGGCCGTCGCCGTCGAAGTCGGCGATGGTCGGCGGTCCGCCGCTGCCGGGCGGTGAGCCCTGGATCTGGCCGGTGAAGATCAGGCGGCCGGTCAGGGCGTAGGCTCGGACCACGCCGGCGTTGACGCTGACCACCTCGGGCACGCCGTCGAGGGTGGCGCGGTCGTCGGCGCCGGCCGCGCCGTAGGTGCCGAGGTCGGCGATCGCGATCCGGCCGTTCTGTCCGAGCGCCGGACCCTCCGCCACCCACTCGGTGGTGGCCAGGTCCCAGCCGTAGATCTGGCCGCCGGTGACCAGCTCGGGCTTGCCGTCGCCGTCGACGTCGGCCACCACCGGGATGTAACCGACCGACAGCGGGTCGAGGGTGGTCGGGGCCAGCGGCGTGTTGAGCAGCACGCCGGCCGCGCTGTAGACCGCGCCCTGGTACATGATCTCGGGCACCCCGTCGTCGTCGAGATCGTGGATCGACAGGCCGGTCCAGTTGCAGAACGCGTCGCCGTAGCGGTCGGCGCTGCGCCACAGCACCTCCCAGGTCCCGGTGGTCCGGCGGGTGAACGCGATCAGCCCACCGTCCTGACGGGCGGCGACGATCTCGGGCGAGGTGTCGTCGCCGCCGAGGTCGCCGAGCGCGACCGACTGGGCCGCGATCACCGGGTCGGGGAAGCTGGCGGATTGCGCGCAGGTCCGGCCATCGATCACCCGGATCACGCCGAAGTAGGCCGGGTCGCTGCCGGCGCAGCTCTGGCTACCGCCGTCGGTGAAGTTGTACGAGATGAAGACGATCGACGGGCTGCCGAACTCGCCGCCGCCGGTGCCGGAGAAGGTCGCGACCATCGGCGAGCCGAGCACATTCTTGTGATCGGGGAACGGATCGCCGGCCGGCGGGCCCAGCCACTCGCACTGCACGCCGGGGAAGAACACGCCCGGCACCACCTCACGGATGCAGGCGTCGTCGTGATCGCCGCCGGGCCCGACCCCCCACGGCAGGCACTCGTGGGTGGTGGTGTCGCAGTAGCTGTCGCCGGGGCAGACCCCGTCGACGCACGGCGGCGGGGTCGACACACAGGTGTCGTAGCGGCAGGCCTGATCGGCGCGGCACGGGGTGGAGCCGCCGCAGCCAGGCGCGTCGATCACCGACCCGTCGGGGCCGCCGACGTCGGGGTTCTTGCATCCGCCGCAGCCGGCGAGCGCGCCGCTGGCGAGCACGACGCCCAGGACGAGGCTCGGGGCGAGATCGGGGCGCATCGGCCGATGGTAACGCACCGGCCGGGCCCTGGAGCCGTGAGTAGCTCCGGCCTCGCGATCGTGACACCGTCGCGACCGCCATGTCCCCCGCCGCGATCGATGGCCGCGCGCTCCTGCGCTGGATCGTGCTGGAGCTGCCGACCCCGCCCTGGGGCGGCACCGAGCCGTTCGTCGGTCTGGTCTACCTCGACGCCCAGGCCGGGCTGGCGGCCCGGGGCTGGCGCGAGACCGCGCCCGACGGCGGCGGGCTCACGGTGCGGATGCCGATCGGCGTGCCCGGCCGGGTCTTGACTGACGACGAGGCCGAGGCGCGCGGGCTGCCGGCCGAGCCGCCGTGGCTGGCCGCCTTCGGCCCGCAGCCGCCGCGCGACGCGCCCTGGCGCCACGATCCGGCGCTGCTCGGCCGGCTGCATCCCCGCTTCCCGGACGACGTCCAGGTCCTGGTTCACGACGGCGAGCCGCGCCGGACCGGGCGGCGGACCGAGGCGTGCTGGGTGCGCCTCGACGGCGCCGACGACGGCGCGCCGCGGCTGGTGACCGACCAGGTGGCGCAGACCCGCAGCTACCGGGCCACGCTGCTGAGCCAGCCGCGGCAACTCACCTCGATCGCGGCGAACGGGCGACTGCGGCTCCTGGCCAACCCCGGTGGTCGCCATCCGATCATGGTCACCGACGAGTACCTCGCGCAACGTGCGGGCTGGCGGTTCACGCCGTGCACCGCCTGCGGCTTGCACGAGGGACTCGACCCGCCGTCGCAGATGGCCGCGACGCGGTTCCCCGACCTCGAGGCCGAGGCCCGGCCGCTGATGTTCACCGCCCGGTGCGCCGCGTGCAGCGGCATGCTCGAGCTGGTCCGCGTCGATCTCCCGGTCGACCGTGCCTGACCGGGTCGCGCGGATCGATCAGGGCGCCGGCGGCGGCTGCTCGCTCAAGAGCTTGACCCGACGCAGGTGCACCGCATCGAGCAACTGCACGAACTGTGCGCGATCGGTGAAGCAGGCGTCGCTGGGGGCCGACGACTGCGCGTCGCGCAGGCAGATCCGCAGCGGTTGCGACCAGGGCTGCTTGTTGCACTCGACGATGGCGGTCTCGGCGATCGCCTTCAGCTCGTTGCCGACGTTGAGCTGCAGTGTGTGACGGCCGACATAGGCGGTGGCCGCGGTCGCGCAGTCCACGCCCGGCGGCCCGGCCGGCGCGCGCTTGCCCTTGCACCCCAGCACGGCCAGGCCGGCCAGCAGTACCCCGGGCCCGAGCCGGCCGGTGAACGCGAACCTCGTCGACGATCCCGCGGCGCGGCGCCGCACGTCTTCAGGCATGGCGGCAACGATAGCACCGCGGCCCCGCGCCTGCCGCGCCGTAACCGACCAGGGCACGGTGGCGTACAGTGGTTGCTGTGGAGATCCAGGATACGTCGGTGCCGTCTTCGACTCCGGCTCCGGCTCCGGCTCCGGTGCGCGTCCGGTGCTGCTCACGCTGTCGAGCGATCTACCGCAGTGACTTTCTTCGCTGTCCCACCGACGGCGCGCCGATCGACGAGCGCGACGGCGATCCGCTGATCGGCACCACCCTCGGCGAGCACTACGTGATCGACGCCTGCGTCGGCGAGGGCGCGATGGGGCGGGTGTACCGGGCCCACCACGCGCGCCTGCAGCGCCGGGAGTTCGCGGTCAAGGTCCTGCTCGGCGACCTGTCCAGCACGCTCGCGATGCGCCTGCGCTTCGCCCAGGAGGCCGAGGCCGCCAGCGCCCTCGACCACCCCAACGTGGTCACGGTCACCGACGTCGGTCGGTCCGAGAGCGGCCT
>JAYVSF010000037.1:0-5204 GCA_043775605.1 Myxococcales bacterium | reverse complement strand
GATTGGGGACCTCGCGCACGCCGCCGTGGGCGTCGAAGACGAGCATGGTGTCCTCGTCACTGCGCGACAGGACGCGCAGTCCGTGGTTGTGCGAGTCGTAGAGCAGGCTCTCGGGCACCTTCTGGCCCTCGACCACGCGCAGGCCGAGGCCGCTCTTGGCGTTGATCGTGTAGGTCACCTTGTCCGACGGATCGGTCGGGTGCGCGGTGACCAGCACGCCGGCGGCGGTGGCGTCGACGCCGACCTGGATCAAGGTCGCGCCGTAGACCCGGGTGTGATCGATCTGGAACAGCTCGCGCTCCTCGTAGGCCCGCAGGTTCCAGACGCTGGCCCAGACCTGCTTCAACGCCGTGTCGACCGCCGCCGCGCCCTTGACGTTGGGGATCGTGTCGTACAGCCCGGCGCCGTTGAAGCCGGGCAGATCCTCGGCGTTGGTCGAGCTGCGCACGAACACGCCCTTGCTCGCGTCGCCGCCGGTGAGCTCGCCCAGCCGCGTGGCCAGCAGCGCCGCGAACCCGGGATCGAGCGGCGCGGCGATGATCGCGGCCCGCAGCCGGATCAGCTCGGCCTTGCGGTAGGCCGGGTCCTTGCGGAACTTCTCGTCGGCGAGCATGGCCACGACCCGCTGATCGAGCCCCGCGGCCTTCAGGTGCGCGTCGTAGTAGTGGATCGGCACGCCGAAGCCGGGCGGCACCTGGAAGCCGGGCAGCTTGCCGTGGACGATCTCGCCGAGGTTCGACGCCTTGCTGCCGTACGCGGTGACGTCGACGGCGCGCAACGTGTCGAGCCCGCGCAGGTCGGTGGCCGCGAGGTCGGCGGCCGGCAGCACCACCGCGCGCGCGGCCGTGCGCTGGAGGTCGCGCGCAAGGATCTCGTCGGCGGTGGCCGGGCGCAGGATCATGCCCTTGCCGGTGGCCTCGAACCACACCCTCTCGCCGGCCATCCCGCTCCAGCGCGCGGCCGCGTCCTTCTGGCCGACGTTGGGGATGCCCCAGGCCCGGGCCCGCAGGCTGACGTGGGCCAGCGGGGTCGAGAACGTCTCCGAGATGATACCGGCGACCGGCGTGATGTCGGGCAGCGACTCGGGCAGGATCACGATCTCGTCGGTGGCGAAGCTCAGGTCCTCGAAGTTCGCGCCGGCCGGGATCAGCCGCAGGGTGCCGACCGCGGTGCCGGGGTTGAACGCCTGGTACTCGGCGGTCTTGTAGAGCTGATCGTTGGTGATGACCGGGATGCCCTTGAGCTGCAGCGCGACCTTCTCCTGGTAGGTCGAGTCGGGCCGGTACATCACCTTGGCGCCGGCGAAGAACGTCGCCTTCATGCGGTTGTAGGCGTGGGTGACGTGGGCAGCGGTGACGATGTCGCCCTCCCAGAACGCCATCGTCCATCGATCGGAGGCGAGGTGGTGCGTGAGGTAACACATCATGAACTCGGTCTTGTTCGGCCCGTAGTTCTTGTCGAAGCGGCGGTTCGCCTCCTTGGTGCGCTCGGTCTTGTAGAGCTCCTTGAAGATGAAGTCCTTGTGGATCGCGTAGAAGTCGACGTCGAAGTAGTAGACGGCGTCGGTCTTGAGATCGACGACGAACTTGGTGAAGCGCTCGCCGCCCAGCTCCTTGGAGTAGGCCAGGAAGTCGGCCTCGCTGCGGAGGCCGTCGGTCCACAGCCGGCGCGGCGGCTCGGTCGGGATCACCGCGGGCAGCGGCGGCACCACGGCGACCGCGGCGTCGACCGCCGGCGCCATCACCGCGGCGTCGACGGCCGGCTTCGGCGCGTTGCCGGGCGTCGGCTTCGCGCCCTTGCAGGCGGCCAGCGCCACCAGCCCCGCCACCATGAACCTCACCACGACACGACCGAGACGCGACCAGCCCATGGCGCGAAACTACCGCAGCTTGGCTACTGGACCGAGACCGGGAACGAGAACGTGAAGCTCTTCTTCTTGGTCCGCGGGAACGTCACCGAGCGCGCGGCCTTGTCGATGCAGGTGCCGGTCGGGGTGTCGAGGAAGTCGCCCTGCTGCTCGTAGGCGCCGACCGAGCCGTCGCCGTTGACGGTGAAGGTCAGCTTGGCCTTGCCCATGACGCCGTAGGCGTCGTAGCAGTCGCTGGCCGCGGCCTGGACCGGCGCCAGCGCGGCCCGGATGTCCTTCGAGGTCAGCGCCTGCGGCAGCTCGACCTCGGGCCGATCGGTCCGGGTCGGCAGCTTGTCGACCACCGCGCAGGTCGTGGCGTCGGCCGGGCCCACGCCCGACGGCACGCTCGAGACGATGATGGTGCCGTCGCACGGGTCGTAGACCCGCATCGCCAGGACGTCGAGCGCGAGGCCGCGCTTGTCCTCGTGCTGCCACAGCCCGCCGGCGGCGGCCGCGACCTTGACCGCGAACTGGGTGCGCAGCGCCGGGACCCGGGCCCGGAACCGCTTGGCGGTGACCGCGTCGGCCAGCGTCATCGTCGAGGTGAAGATGTTGGCGCCCTGGGCGACCGCGCCGGTGAAGGTCGGCGGCGCCGAGGCCCCGACCACGTACAGGCCGCCGGGCGGCTCGACGCAGGCCATGCACGTCGCGACGCTGACGGTCACCAGCTTGTCGGCCGCGGTCCACTCGCTGACCGCGAGCGCGCCGCTGTCGCCGTCGATGAGGTAGGTCGCCGCGCGCAGCGTCGCCAGCCGGCGATCCCGGAC
This sequence comes from Myxococcales bacterium, assembly GCA_043775605.1. Taxonomy (GTDB): domain Bacteria; phylum Myxococcota_A; class Polyangia; order Haliangiales; family Haliangiaceae; genus UBA2376. The sequence goes on along the minus strand of JAYVSF010000037.1, from coordinate 2,528 downwards.
CGCCCGGCACAGCCGCTGCTCGCCGTCGTCGCCGTCGGTGCACGGCGCCGCGGTCGCCCACGCGATCCCGAGCAGGTCGGCGCGGCTGATGGTCGCGGCCGGGCCGGCCAGGGCCTCGAACGTAGCCGGCGGGTTGGGCGGCGGTACGGCGAGCGCGCCGGCCGTCGGCCCGGGGTGGACGACGTGACCGGCGGGGACGGCGAGGACGAGCGAGGCCAGCACGAACGCCGGGGTGCGCATGAGCGGGTGGTAACACCCGGCGCCCGGGCCCGCAACCTGCCCCGCGGTCGCCCCAGGCGGCTTCCCGCGGTTGCTTGCCAGGACCAGGGGACGGGCGTATCAACCGCCCACCATGATCAAGCGTCCCAAGATCGCAATCGTAGGAGCCGGCGGCAACGTCGGCGCGGCCGTCGCGCAGTGGGCCGTGGTGAAGGAGCTCGGCGACCTGGTGCTCATCGACCTCAAGGCCTCCGCGGCCGAGGGTCGCGCCCTCGACCTGACCCAGTGCGGGGCCTGGGAGGGCTTCAACAACACCGGCTTTGTCGCAACCGACAAGGCCGAGGCGATGGCCGGCGCCGACGTGGTGGTGATGACCGCCGGCGTCCCCCGCAAGCCCGGCCAGTCGCGCGAGGAGCTCATCAACATCAACGCCGGGATCGTCCGCGACATCTGCGTCAGCGTGAAGACCCACGCGCCCGACGCGGTGCTGATCGTGGTGTCGAACCCGCTCGACGCGATGGTGTTCGTCGCCAAGGAGGTCACCGGCTTCCCGCGCGAGCGCGTGATCGGCTCGGCCGGCGTGCTCGACAGCGCCCGCTTCCGCACCAACCTGGCGATCGCCGCCGGGGTCTCGGTCGAGGACGTCCACGCCATCGTGCTCGGCGCCCACACCGACAAGGACATGGTCCCGATCCTGTCGACCGCGACCATCGGCAACGTGCCGATCGGCAAGTTCCTCTCGGCCGATCAGCTGGCCGCCGTCGTCGACGCCACCAAGAAGGGTGGCGCGACCCTGACCGCGCTGATCGGCACCTCGGCGTGGCTGGCGCCGGGCGCCGGCACCTGCCTCATGGTCGAGGCGATCGTCCGCAACCAGGGCCGGATCCTGCCGTGCTCCGTCGAGCTCAAGGGCGAGTTCGGCGTTGACGGCGCGTTCGTCGGCGTCCCGGTCAAGCTGACCGCCAAGGGCGCCGAGGCGGTCTTCGAGTTCGAGCTGTCGGAGTCGGAGAAGGCCGCGTTCGCCAAGTCGGTCGCCGCCAACGTCGAGCTGATGGGCATCGCCCGCGGCTTCCTGCCCGGCGCAGCCTGACCCGGCCTGACTCGCGCGACGGCCGAGGCCGCTTCGGGCTGGCCGCTACTTGGTGGCGGGCGGCGCGTCGGGCGTGGCGGCCGCCGCGGGCGCGTCCTTGGCCCAGGTGCCCTTGGCCGCGAGGCACTGCTTCTTGGTCTTGCCGGCGTCGGTGGTGCCGTCGGCCAGCTTGCAGTGATGGGTCTGCGGCGGCGGCGTCTTCTTGGGCCGCGCGAACGCGGTGCCGGTGAGCGCGGTGAGCGTGAGCAGAGAGGCGATGGCGAGCTTCTTGATGGTCATGAGCGGTTCCTTGTGGCGGAGCGCCAACCCGCGCGGATCGACCGATCCGCTGCGGCGCACCGATAGCGAAACCGGGCGATCGCAAAACCAATTCCCGCCACCGGAGTTTTCTCGCGGGGCCGCGCGCAGCCCCGGATCGTCACGACCTCGCGGCAGGTGTCCGCAGATTGCGCGATCGGCCGGCAGCGCCTGTCGACGTCAGGAAACTCAGTAGCTCTTGGCCCAGACGACCCGCTTGGGGCTGGGCTTGCCCGAGAACGGGCAGACGCCGGCCTCGCCATCGGTGAGCGGGATGCAGCGGACGGTGACGCCGAGGTCGTCCTTGATCTTCTTCTCGACCTCGACGTCGCCGCCGAAGTGGGTCAGCGCGAAGCCGCCGTGGATCGGCGTCGGGTCGTTCGCGTCCTTCGTCGCCGGCGCGGTGAAGTACGCGTAGAACTCGTCCCTGCTGTCGATCGTGCGGGTGTTGGCGGTGCGGTGGGCCAGCGCCCGCGCGTAGAGCGTGTCCTGGATGTCCTGCAGGGTCCCGGCGATGCTGGCGATCAGATCGGCGCGCGGCACCGAAGCCTTGTCCTTGGGCGCGCGGTCGCGGCGGGCCATGAACACCGAGTTCGAGTCGATGTCGCGCGGCCCGACCTCGAGTCGGATCGGCACGCCCTTCTTCACCCACTGCCAGACCTTGTCGCCGCCGCGCAGGTCGCGGCCGTCGACCTCGACCCGGACCGGGACGCCGTCGTAGCGCTGAGCCCGGAGGTCGGCGGCCAGCGCCTGGCACCACTCCATCACCCGGGCCTTGTCCTCCTCCTTGCGGAACACGGGGAGGATCACGACGTGGCTGGGCGCCAGCCGCGGCGGGCAGACCATGCCGTCGTCGTCGGCGTGGGTCATGATCATCGCGCCGACCAGGCGAGTCGACACGCCCCACGACGTGGTCCACGCG
>JAYVSF010000036.1:0-2365 GCA_043775605.1 Myxococcales bacterium | reverse complement strand
ACCGCCGACCTCCGCCACCGCTTCGATCGCGTCCCGCCCTACCTGGACGCCCAGCGCACGCCGGCGCTCGGCGACCAGGCCCGGCAGGCGCTCGAGTCGCTCGCCGCCGACCTCGCCCGCCTCGGGAATTGATCACGGGCGCGGCCACCCGAGCTGCAGCCAGATCGGCTCGTGGTCCGAGCCGTGGACGTCGCGATCGACGCCGGCGGCGAGCGCGGTGAAGCCGCGGCTGTACAGCCCGTCGAGGCGGGCGGGCGGGATCGGTGGCCACAGCCGGCCGGGCACCGTCGCGGTCAGCTCGGCGGTCGGCGTGGCGAAGCCCTGGCGTGCGGCCAGCGCGTCGACCGCGCGCTCGTGGACCCGGGTCAGGGTGTTGAGGTCGCCGCCGATGATCGCGAGGCCCGGCAGGGCGAGCGCCCGCTCGAACACCGGCGCGACCTGGGCCACCCGATCCTCGACCGCGATCCGGGTGTCGAGGTGGACGTTCCAGACCTGGACCGGCGTGCCGGCGACGTCGATCAGCACGCCGAGCGCGATCCGCGGTCGCGAGTTCCACAAGAGCTCGTGGCGCGGCAACTGCAGCACGGCGTCGTCGACGATCGGCCAGCGCGACAGGATCGCGAGGCCGTGGTTGCCGATGCCGCCGTGGCCGAGCGCGCGCGCCGGCGCGTACACCACCGCCAGCCCGAGCGCGGCGGCCAGGACCTCGGCCCGCGGCCGCGGCTCGGCCGGCACGTGATCCTCGATCTCCTGGATCAAGTAGACGTCGGCGTCGGCGAGGCCCCCGCGCTGCAACTCGGTCGCGAGCGCGGCCGGGTCGGCGCCACCGTGGACGTTGAAGCTGACGACCGTGAGCCGGGCCGGCGGCCGGGTCGGCGCCGACCTCGACGCTGGCGCCCGGATGATCGGCCCGTCGATCGCGGGAGTCACCGCGCACGCCGCCAGCGCGAGGGCCAGCGCGACCACGATCGTCGCGCGCATCGGCGCAACGGTAGGCCAGCCGCCGGAGCCCCGCAAGGTTCAGGGCGGAGCGTCGCCGAGCGTCACGCCGTTGGCCAGGCAGCGCTGGGCGACCATCCCCTGCCGGGAGGCCGTGAGCTGCGCGTAGTACTGCCGGGCCTTGGCCTCGTTCTTGAGGTTGCACGCCGCCAGCGCGGCGACGGTCCGGGCCAGGATCCGGGCCGCGTCGTCGGGGCTGGCCTGCAGCGCTTGCTCGGCGAGCAGCAACGCGCGGCCCCACTGCGCCGCCTTGGCCGCGGCCTGAGCTTCGGCGGCGAGCTCGGTCCCGGTCGGGCCGGCCGGCTGCGCGCCGCTGCCGCTGCCAGCGCCGCTGCCGCTGCCAGCGCCGCTGCCGCTACCACCGCCGCTGCCGCTACCACCGCCGCTGCCGCTGCCGCTGCCGCCGGCCGGTGTCGCCGACCCACCACCATCGCCGCGGACGACCGCCGCTGCCTCGCACGGGATCGCCGACAGGGTACGGGTCGCGTCCGGGAACAGCTTGCCGGCGTCGGTCGCCAGCTGGGTCAGCTCGGCGCACTTGTGGGCCTTGGCCAGCACGTCGGCCGCGTGCTTCTTCTCGGTCAGGAACCGCAGGTGGAGCTGATCGAACGCGTCGGTCGCGTTATCCATGTACGGCGCCGTCTCGGACAGCTGCTCGAACAGCGCGACGGCCTGCTCGTACTGCTTGTGCTGGACCGCGGCCTGGAACCGCCGGTACGTGTCGTCCGCGCCCGTGGGCGGGACCACCGCCGAACCGCCACCGGTGCCGGCGTCGATCGCGACCGGCACGGCCAACGCCACCGCCACGGCGGCATCGGGCTCGACCACGGCCACGGCGCCGGCGTCGATCGCGGCGGCCTCCGGCGTCGCGGCGTCCGGCTCGGCAGCCAGGGCCAGCGTGGCGGCGTCGGGGTCAGGCCCCACGGCGGCCGCGTCGACCGGCACCGCGACCGACGGTGACGGGCCGCTCGCGACCTCGCTGTCGGAGTCGCCGTGCTTGCGCCCGCGCAGCAAGAGCACGAGCACGACCGCGACCATGATCAGGCCTGAGGCCCCGTAGATCATCCAGCGGCGGTCGGGGGCCGGCAGGCGATCGTCATCATCCGCGTCGACCGCGGCGGCGGCGGCCGGTGCAACGACCGCCGGGCCCTTCGCCGGCGCGGTCGCCTTGGCCTCGCCCGCGGTCTTCGCCGGCCCGGTCACGGTCGCCGCCCTCGCCGTCGTCGGTGGCGCCCCGGTGGTCGGCCTGGTCGGCGCGCTGCCCTTGGTCGGCGCCTCCGCCTTCGCCGGTGCCGCGGCCTTGGGCGCGTCCGCGGCCTTCACCGGCGCCACCAGCGGCGCGGTGACCGGCAGCGGCGCGGTCGCC
>JAYVSF010000035.1:0-2347 GCA_043775605.1 Myxococcales bacterium | reverse complement strand
GTCGCTCGAGCCCGCCTGATCACGGGTTCCGCGCAGGTCGTGCACCCGCGGTGCGCGTGGCTGCCGGGCCTGCGCGACCGCCGATGCCAGGTCCGCGGGACCCGCGCGGCGCGTCGTGGTCCCGCTGTCGCCCGCGCTCCACCTCGGCGCCAACCGGGTGGTGGTGGTCAGCGCGATCGCCCGGGCCGCCACCGACCCGGCCGCCGCCCTGCGCCGCCGGGCCGCGGCCAGCTCGCCGCTGTACCTGGCGGGCCGCGCGCTCGAGGCCCTGTTCGCCGACGGGGTCGACACCGACCTCGATCGCCTGCAGCAGATCAACCACCTGCTGGCCGCCGGCAGCCGCCGCTTCGGCCCCGGCTTCCCGGCCGACCTCGAGGCCGGCCTGGCCGAGCTCCACGCGCTGCCGATGCGGTCGGTCGACGTCGTCGACATCCGGCCTTCGCGCGAGCTCGGCACCATCGCCGCCGAGTACGTCGCGAGCCCCGAGTTCGCGCGCCGATCTCGCCGCGCCGTCGCCCGGGTGTTTCGCTGGCTGGCCGACAACGACGGCGCCCGCGCCGGCGGCCTGCTGGGCTTCCTGCTGTTCGATGGCGGCTTCGCTTGCGAGCTGATCGCGCTCGGCCGCGCCGACGCCGCCGCGCAGCACGCCCGCCTGGTCGAGCTGTTCACGCCCGATCGCGACGACCGTGCGCGCGCGCGGGCCAGCACCGGCTGACGATCGCCGACGTCACCCGAGGCTCCGAGCGGAGCTCGGGCCGGGGTTGAAGGTCGAGCTGGACCGGCACTCCTGTGCCGGCCCGATCGATCGAGGACACAGGGTTGATCCTTGGCAGCCCTGTACGCGGGCGAGATCGCCGGCCGGCCAGCGCCCGCCGTCAGCGTCTGCGGTGATACTCGCAGGCGATGTCTCCGAAGTCCGCGCCGCCGCCGCCACCGCGGGCGCCCTTGCGGTCTCCGGTCCGCTGGCTCCTCACCCCCGACGTCTTCGGCTACCTCAAGCAGTCGCTGCTGCACGCCTTCTACGACGGCGAGCTCGACCCGCGCGACTGGATGCGGATCGAGGACGGCCACGCCCACGTCGAGGACGCCAGCCTCGCGCCCGGCTTCGAGCGCCCGCTCGCCACCACGGCGATCGAGGCGCCGGCCTCGGGCGAGCTGTGGTTCGACTACTGCGCCGACACCGGCGACGGCGGCGTCGCGATGTACACGGTCGGGTACCTGTGCCAGGCCGACCTCGCGATCGCCGGCGGCGCCGGCCACGATCGCTCCGCGCTGATCGGCCGCCCGCTGGTGGTGCCCCCGGGCAGCGCGGCCGCCGTCGCCGATCTCGCGCTGCCGCGCGGCCAGTTCCTGTTCGTCGGCGGCGACACCGCCTACCACGTCGCCGACGAGGCCACGATCGCCGCCCGGGTCCAGGGCCCGTTCACCCGCGCCGCCGAGGATCTCGCCACAGTCCAGCCCGGGCTCACGCCGCGCCGCGTCTACGGCATCCCCGGCAACCACGACTACTACGATCAGCTCATCGGCTTCGGTCGCATGTTCCGTCACCCGGTCACGCTCGAGGGTCGGCCCGGCCCGCGCGGCCGCCTGCCGCGGCTGTCCATCCCCAACCTGGTCCGCACCCAGGAGGCGTCGTACGTCGCGATCCAGCTGCCGTGGGACTGGCAGCTCTGGGGCCTCGATCTCAACGCCTGGCTCGACACCCGCCAGGAGTGGTACTTCCGCTCGCTGCCGGCGTCGGCCAAGCTGATTGTCGCCACCCCGTCGCCGCCGATCGTCCACCACGCGGTGCTGATCGACCCCGCCCACCGCGACGGCTTCGAGCGGCTCGAGCTGCCGCCGCTGTACGACGGCGGCGCGCCGGCGCCCGGCACCTGCCGCCTCGATCTCTCCGGCGACACCCACCACTACGCCCGCTACGAGCCTGACCCGCCGCCGGCCGCCGCGCGCACCGAGGTCGGCAAGGGCTGCGCCACGGCCCAGACCGAAGCCGCGCCGTACCTGGCGGTGGTGTCGGGCGGCGGCGGCGCGTTCCACCACCCGAGCTACGTCGCGGTCGGCGACCTCGAGCCCCAGGCCACGTACCCGACACCGGCGGTGTCGCGGCAGGCGGTGGCGCGCCGGCTGTTCAACCCGCTCCAGCTCCTCGGCGGCGGCTTCATCTGGATCATCCCGTTCATGCTCGCGCTGTTCCTCGGCACCGGCGCCACCCGCAGCGAGGGCACGCGCTGGTTCGGCGATCACGCCCTGACCGCGCTCGGCATCACCGCCGAGGCGCCGCTCGGTGGCGGCCCGCGCCGGACCATCGCGCCGGCCGATCCCGCGGAGCTGGTCGGCTCGCTGCGCT
>JAYVSF010000034.1:0-11984 GCA_043775605.1 Myxococcales bacterium | reverse complement strand
GCGTCCGGACGCGGCTCGGCCACGTCCCCGGGTTGGGCGCGATCGCCGACGTCCGCGGCCTGGTCCACCGGCTGCTGACCTGCGCCTACCAGTCGACCTCCAACTCGGGCGCGGTCACGCTGACCGCCGCCACCGAGGTCGCGCGCGGGCTGGGCGCCGAGTACCACGTCCTCGACGTCGCGCCGATGGTGGCGAGCTACGTCGGCGCGATCGAGGGCGCGATCGGGCGCACGCTGACCTGGGCGCACGACGACGTCGCGCTGCAGAACATCCAGGCCCGGGTCCGGTCGCCGTCGATCTGGCTCATCGCCAACCTGCGCGGCGCGATCCTGATCACGACGTCGAACCGCTCGGAGATCGCGGTCGGCTACGCGACCATGGACGGCGACACCTCGGGCGGGCTGGCGCCGATCGGCGGCATCGATAAGACCTACCTGCGCCGCTGGCTGCGCTGGCTCGAGACCGACGGCCCCGACGGCCTGCACCCGGTGCCGTCGCTGTCGTTCATCAACCGCCAGCAGCCGACTGCGGAGCTGCGGCCGGGTGGCGAGCAGACCGACGAGGCCGACCTCATGCCCTACGATCTGCTCGAGGCGATCGAGGACGCGGCGATCCGCGACAAGCGGATGCCGCTCGAGGTCCTGCAAGAGCTCGAGCCGCGCTTCCCGCAGCACGCGGTGGCCCAACTCGCGCTGTGGGTCGAGCGCTTCTTCCGGCTGTGGTGCCGGCACCAGTGGAAGCGCGAGCGGCTGGCGCCCAGCTTCCACCTCGACGACAAGAACCTCGATCCGCGATCGTGGTGCCGGTTCCCGATCCTGTCGGGCGGCTTCGAGCGCGAGCTGGCGGCGATGCGGGCCGCGGTTGCCGGCGGTGCTGAAGATCGGGCGGCGCGCTGATGGCGGTCGCCAAGAACTGGACCCCGCCGGCGCCGGGCCGCCACGTCTACGAGTATCCGCGGCCGTCGGTGACGGTCGACTGCGTGGTCCTCGGTCTCGACGCCGCCGACCTCAAGGTCCTGCTCATCCAGCGCGGCGTCGAGCCGTTCGTCCACGCCTGGGCCTTGCCGGGCGGCTTCGTCCAGGCCGAGGAGGCGCTCGACGACGCCGCCCGGCGCGAGCTGCGCGAGGAGACCGGGATCGAGGACGTCTTCCTCGAGCAGCTCTACACGTTCGGCGCGCCCGGGCGCGATCCGCGCGGCCGCGTGATCACCGTCGCTTACTACGCGCTGGCCAAGCTCAGCGACTACCGCATCCAGGCCGCGACCGACGCCGAGAACGTCGCCTGGTATCCGCTGACCGAGCTGCCCCGGCTGGCCTTCGATCACGCCGCGATCATCGAGCGCGCGGTCGAGCGGCTGCGCGGCAAGGTCCGCTACGCGCCGATCGGCTTCGAGCTCTTGCCGCCGCGCTTCTCGCTGACCCAGCTCCAGCGCCTCTACGAGATCGTCCTCGAGCGCCCGCTCGACAAGCGCAACTTCCGCAAGAAGATCCTCTCGCTCGATCTCGTGGTCGAGACCGACGAGTACGAGCAGGGCGTCCGCCACCGCGCCGCCCGCCTCTACCGCTTCGACAAGAAGAAGTACGAACGCCTCCTCCGCCAGGGCTTCGAGTTCGCGATCTGATCATGGACTCCGAACACCCAGAGGCAATGTAGGTCGCTCGCCAAGGCTCGCTAGTCGCCGTAGGTGGCGCCGCCGTATGGGGTGCCGCCATAGCCGGCCTCGTCGGTCAGCTCGAAGCTCGAGCCCTTCAGGAACCAGGCCGGGTCGACGGCGTCGGTGACGACCGGTCCGCGCCAGGTCGCGCCGTCGTGGCGCAGGTCGACGGAGAACGCCTGCCGGCAGCCGTCCGGCTCGTAGCTGCACCCGGTCTCGCCGGTGAGCCGGATCGCACCGCCGACGCCGGCCAGGGTGCCGGTGAACTCCCAGCCCGAGCGCTTGTCGAGCTGGGTGAGCGGGCCGGGAACGACGTCGCAGCGGTGCGGGCCATAGGCCTCGCCGTCGACGACGAACTGGCAGGCGTGGATCCCGGCGGTGACGGGGACGTCCCCGGTCGCGGCGGCGGCGTTGCCGACCGAGGCGGGGCCGGTCGACCTGCCGCCGCAGCTAGCGAGCAGCGCGGCGAGCGCGAGGGCGAGGGCGGACGACGTGACGAGGTGCTTCATGGCGGCCGAGGGTAGAGCGAAGGCCGGGCCCCGAGAACCTGCGCGGGCGCGGAAGCGACGTCGAAGTGCCGGGCCGCCGCGCGGCGCGGCCCGCGGGCGTATGCTGGCGGCGTGACCGACCGCGCCCTCGTCCTCGTCGACCTCCAGTACGACTTCTGCCCCGGCGGCGCGCTGGCGGTGGCGCACGGCGACGAGACCATCGCGGTGGCCAACCGGGTCGGGCGCCACTTCGACCTCGTGGTCGCGACCCAGGACTGGCACCCGCGCGACCACGGCAGCTTCGCCGCCAACCACGACGGCGCGGGGCCCTACCAGGTGATCGATCTCCACGGCCTGGCCCAGGTGCTGTGGCCGGTGCACTGCGTGCAAGGCAGCCGCGGCGCCGAGTTCCACGACGACGTCGATCGCGCGCGGGTCGCGGCGGTGTTCCCCAAGGGCACCGATCCGACCGTCGACAGCTACAGCGGGTTCTGGGACAACGGCCAGCGTCACGCCACCGGCCTGGGCGACTGGCTGCGCGCGCGCGGCGTGACCACGGTCTACGTCCTCGGCTTGGCCACCGACTACTGCGTGAAGTTCACCGCGATCGACGCCGCCCGGCTCGGCTTCACCACCTACCTGATCGAGGACGGCTGTCGGGCGGTCGATCTCGCGCCGGGCGACGGCGAGCGCGCGATCGACGCGATGCGCGCGGCCGGGGTGATCGTCGTCGACAGCGGCCAGATCGGGACGTGATCGCCATGCGCCAGGTCGCCCTCGTCGTGTCACTGCTCGTCGCCGCGTGTGGCTCGACGCCGCGGGCAGCGCCGGCGACCGATCCCGTCGCCAACCAGGGAGCTGCCGTGCCGGTGTCCGACTGCCTCGAGCGAATCTCCGTCGACAAGGGCAGCTCGGTCCTGAGCGAGCAGCGCCGGATCGGGCCGCCGGCCGACGACTTCGCGACGGTGTATCCGGCCGAGTACCTCGACCCCGACGCCCAGGTGCCGGTCGAGGTAACCCGCGCCTATCAGATCGGCAAGACGCCGCTGCTGTGGTGGAGCGCCGACAAGACCCACGCGGTGGTCAACGCCGCGGTGCTCACCGACCTCACCGTCGCCGACATCACCGCGCTGCCGGCCGGCCAGGAGGTGCGGGTCGGGCAACTCAGCGAGCTCGGCGTTGGCGCGATCGCCGGTCGCGAACTGGTGAAGTTCCTGATCGAGGCACGCGCGATCGCGACCTGGGTCCACATCGGCGCCGAGTTGTGTCTGGTCGAGGAGCACGACGACGGCGCCGCCGGCTACCGTGCCCGCTTCACCGGCGAGCACACGTTCTTCACCAGCAAGAAGAACGTCCGGCCGCTCGCGTTCGCGGTCGCGATCGACGGCGCCGGCGTGATCACCGTGAACGGCCAGTAGCCGCCGCGGGCGACACGCAACCATCGGCGGACCAACGCCTGACCTGGGCATTCCGCGCGGGCCAAGTCGTCGACGGGGTGGGGGTGCAGACCCCGGCGTCGAGGACGACCGTCCGCAGTCCGCGGGCAGCTAACCCGCCGACATCGCACGCGCGGCCGCTGGCATCGTTCTTGGAGTAGCTCGGGGCATGTCCCTCCGGCGCGCCGCCATGGCCCCGCTGCTGCTCGCGACCCTCGGGCTCGCGGTGGTGGCGGCCTGCGTCGAATCGCCCGAGGTCGGCTCGAACCGGGGCCTGTCGTTCGCGCAATGGAAGGCGCAGCAGTACCGCGAGCCGACCGGCCTCTACATCCTCGATGGCGACACCCCGGTCAGCGATGACGCCCGCCTGTTCGAGCTGTGGTCGGCGTGGCAGGCCGATCAGCTCGCGGTCTACCGCACCGGCGGCGCCGACGTGGTCTGGAACGCGACCCAGAAGCACGCGCTCACCTACTGCGTCAGCAACGGCTTCGGCGCCAACAAGGCCACCGTGATCGCGGCGCTGCGCGAGGCGACCGAGGGCGGCTGGGAGATGTTCGCCGACGTCGACTTCCGGTACCTGCCCGAGCAGGACGCGAGCTGCACCGCCGGCAATGGCGCGGTGTTGTTCGACGTCAACCCGGTCAACGCCAACGGCGAGTACCTGGCCCGCTCGTTCTTCCCCAACAGCCCGCGCGCCGAGCGCAACATCCTGATCGATCCGACCGCGTTCCAGCCCGGGCCGTGGCCGCTCAAGAACATCCTCGGCCACGAGCTCGGCCACATCCTCGGCTTCCGCCACGAGCACATCCGCCCCGAGTCGGGCGCGACCCAGTGCTTCGAGGACAACGAGTTCCGTGGCGTGACGACCTACGACAGCGCGTCGATCATGCACTACCCGCAGTGCAACGGGACCTCGGCCGATCTGTCGTTCACGCTGCGCGATCGCCAGGGCGTGGCGATGATCTACGGGGCGTTCGCGCCCAACCCGGCGCCGATGGTGCAGTTCACCGCGCCCCAGGACGGCGCGACCGTCAACGTCGACTTCATGGTCCTTGGCAACATCGTCGACAGCGACCTGGCGTCGGTCGAGCTGCGGGTCGACGGCGTGGTGGTCGGCGCGATGGCCGGCGGCGCGTACCAGTTCGCGGTCGCCGATCAGCCGGTCGGCGATCACGAGCTCGAGCTGGTCGCCACCGACCAGCACGGCCAGGTGACCCGCCGCATCATCCACGTGACGGTCGAGCGGACCGCGACCAGCGACGGCACCGGCAGCCAGGCGCCGTACATCGTCGGTGGTTGCGCGACCTCGCGCGGCGCCGGCGGTGGGGCCGGGCTGCCGCTCCTCGTCCTGGCCGGGCTGCTGGCGGTGCGCGCCCGAAATCGTCCGCGGCGTCGTTAACGGTCGGGGCGGCCCGCCGTCCTCTCTGCACACGGGCCATCGACGGCCCATCTCGCAGGGAGGCTTCATGCGTACTCGGACGATCATGACCGTCGCGATCCTGGCGGTCGGCGGCGGCACCGGCTGCACCCGGCAAGCGCCGGCGACCCGCACCGTGGCGGTCGCGCCGACCCCGGCCGCGACCCCGGCGGTCGCGACCACGGTGACGGCGGTGCCCGCGCCGGTGATCGCGGTGTCGGCGCCGCGCCCCGCCGACGACTCGATGAACCTCTTCCAGCTAGCAGACGAGCTGCGCGCGACCGAGCCGGCGCTGGTGGCGGCCCGGACCGCGCACTTCCGCCCGCTGTGCGACGGCGACGGCTACCCCGTGGTCGGCAACCTCGTCACCAAGAGCATGCAGCCGGATCCGCCGGTCGTGGCCGCGTTCTGCGCCGACGTGCGGGCCCAGGGCCCGCGATGAACGACGGCCCGGCCCCGGTGTTCGAGCTGCACGCGATCGGTGGGCAGTGGGGCCGCCGCCTGGCGCCGCGTCGGGCCTGGCTCGACGAGCTGCCCTGGCCGGGCGCCGGTGACGAGCTCGTGCACGGGGACCGGGCCGGCCTCGACGGCGCCGCGGCGCGCCGGGTGTGGACCCAGACCGCGTGGAGCGAGTACGCCAGCGCCGCCGCGTTCGCCGAGATCGCCGCCGCGCTGCTGGCCTGCGGTGCGCCGATCGATCTGGTCGCCGCCGCCGGCGACTTCGTGGTCGACGAGCTGGTCCACACCGAGGCCGCCGCGCGGGTCGCGCACGCGGTCGGTGGCGCGGTCGCGCTCGAGGTCGCGCTCGACCGGCTGGTGCGGCCACCGGTCGCGACCGTGCCGCTGGTGGCCGCGGCCGAGCTGGTGGTCCGGACCTGCTGCGTCGGCGAGGCGCTGACCGTGCCGATGCTCAAGGTCAGTCGCAACGCCGCGGGCGCGGGGCTGATCGCCGATGTGCTCGCGCGGATCGTCGCCGACGAGGCCGCGCACGCCCAGCTCGGCTGGTGGTTCCTCGACTGGGCCGGGCCCCGACTCGACGACGACGCCCGGGCCCACCTCGGGCGCATCGCGGGCGGCGCGGTGCGCAGCTTCGCGCCCCTGCTCGCGGCCGGCTGTACCGGCAGCGGCCACGGCGTGGTCGCGTGCGCGGTCTACGATCCGGCGTTCGTCGCCGCGCTGGCCCGGCACGTCGTCCGGCCGCTGGCGGCCCGCGGCATCGACGTGCCGGCGGGGGATGTGGCCGCGGTCGGCGGCGCCGCGGGCGATGGCGGATCGTGAGCGCGGCCGTCGATGACCAGCGCGGTCGCGACCTGGGCCTGGCCCGTGGGTGCGGGCGCGGCCTCGACGAGGATGACCGGCGAGCTTGAGCCGATGACCGCCGGCGGGCATGGTGCTGCGATGGCGGTGCGCGCCGTGCCCGTGGTCGAGGACGCGACCGTCGCCGAGCTGGTGCTCGCCGCGCGGGCCGGCAGCCCGATCGCGTTCACCACGCTCTACGTGCGCTTCCATCGCGCGGTCCACGCCGTGGCGCTGGCCCGGGTCGCGCCCGGCGACGCCGCCGACGTCGTGCAGGACGTCTTCGCCGACGCCTGGCAGAAGCTGCCGGCCCTGCGCGAGCCCGACGCGTTCGCCGGCTGGCTGATGACGATGGCCCGCCATCGCGCGATCGACGTCGCGCGCCGGCGCCGGCCGGTCGACGGCGGCCCCGAGCCGACGGTGGCGCCGACCCCGCGGGCCGAGGCGATGGCGGCGCTGGCCGCGATCCGCGCCCTGCCCGAGACCTACCGCGAGACGTTGATCATGCGACTGATCGAGGGCCTGACCGGTCCCGAGATCGCCGAGCGCACCGGCATGACGCCCGACTCGGTGCGGGTACACTTGAGCCGCGGCCTGAAGTTGCTTCGCCGGCGCCTCGACGGCGAGGGGCCAGCATCATGAGCGCGCAACGTCCCATGCCTCCCGGCCACGACTACCTCTGGGATCGATCGGGCGACGACCCCGAGGTCGCGCGGCTCGAGGCGCTGCTCGGCGGGCTCGCCCATGACGCGCCGCTGGCGCCGCTGGTGCCGCGCCAGCGACGACGGGCGCTGGTCGTCGGGCTGGCGCTCGGCGTGGCGGCGGTCGCGGCCGCGCTGGTCCTGCTGGTGGTCGGCCGCCGGTCGGGCTCGACCGCGGTCGCGGCCGGCTGCGACGATCGCGGAGGTCCCGGCTTCCGGTTCGCGGTGACCGGAGGCGGCGCGCGCTGCGGTGGCGCCGACGCCGTGGCCGGGGTCCTGCCGGTCGGCGCGTGGCTCGAGACCGCGCGCGGGTCGGAGGCCGCGGTCCGGGTCGCGGACCTCGGCGAGCTGACCTTGCTCGGCGACTCGCGGCTGCGGGCGGTGGCCACCGGTCCCGATCAGCAACGGTTCGAGCTGGCGCGCGGCAAGCTGCGGGCCCGGGTCAGCGCGCCGCCGCGGCTGTTCGTTGTCGACACGCCGGGCGCGGCCGCGGTCGATCTCGGGTGCGCCTACGAGCTCGAGGTCGACGACGCCGGCCAGACCCGGCTGTGGGTGACGTCGGGCGCGGTGTCGCTCGAGGGTGGCGGCCGGTCGGCGTACGTGCCGGCCGGCACCGAGGTCGCGACCGTCGGCGGCGGCCCGGGCACGCCGGTGCGGCGCGCGGCCGACGGGGCGCTGCGCGACGCCGTGAACCGCTGGGACGGCGGTGACCCCACCGCGCTCGCGGCGGTGGTCGCCGACGCCGGCCCGTGCGACACGGTCACGCTGTGGAACCTGCTCGGCCGCACCGACGGGGAGGCCCGGCGCGCGGTGTTCACCCGGCTCGACGCGCTGGCGATCCGGCCGGAGTGGGTGCTGGAGGAGGACGTGCTCGCCGGCCGGCCCGAGGCGCTCGAGAGCTGGCGGCGCGATCTCGACGCGAGCTGGAGCGTGGGCGTGTCGCCGACCGCGGTCGAGTGCGTCGGCCCGCTGCCCGACCGGTCGCCCGGCCGGCCCGACGAGCCGCCGCCGGGCACGTCGCCGCCGCCCGCGCCATCGTCGCCGCAGGAGACGCCCGACGAACCGTCGGCGCCACCCGCGCCGTTACCGCCGGCCACCTGGAACTGAGAGTTTGCGAAACCAGCTCGTTTCCGTACAGGCGCTGCCGACGCTCCTCGTCGGCGAGCCGATCACCCAGAGGCTGGGAATCCGAAAGATTCACAGTCTCTGACGGCGGCCCACGGCGGGTTTTGGCGCAGGTTCGGGCTTGCTGCGACGCGATGCGCTGCGTAGCTTCAGTCGGTCGTGTCGACCGTCCGATCGTGGAGCCTGCGGCCTGACCGATCGGTGCGCGCGCGGTGAGCAAGAAGCGCGGCAAGAGCACGGCCCAGGCGGGCGCGGGCAAGGCGCCGCACGCGAAGGCGACGTCGGCCAAGGCAGCCTCCGCGAAGCCGTCCGCGAAGCCGTCGCCGGCGAAGCCTGGGTCCGCGAAGCCGCCGTCGCACAGGCCCCACGCGACCCGGAAGCTGGCGCCGCTCGCGCCGCTCCGTCCGGCCCCGCGGGTCCCGTCGCCGCCGCCGGTGCGCCCGTCGCCGCCGCCGCCTGCGGCCGCGGTCACCGTCGCGCCGATGCGGCCGTCGGCGCCGCCTGCGCCGCTGCCGCGGGCCGAGTTGTCGTCGCCCGGCGTCCGTCCGCCGTGGTCGATCGCGCCCACCCTCGGCTGGTTCGCCGCCACCACCGTGCTCGCGATGCTCGCGCTCGACGGTGATCTCGACGCCGTCGTCGACCTGGTCCACCGGGACAGCAACGCGGCCACGCTCGCCGGCGCTCCGGGCGCGGGGCCGTCGGGCCCGACCGGCGAGGACACCCCGCCGCCGCCGCTGCCGCCGCCGCCCGATCTCGCGCCGGTCGCGCCGACCGTCGCTGGCACGCCGCCGCCGGCCCAGCCCGGGGTCACGATCGAGGAGGGCTGCGCCCTACCCCGCGCGCCCCACTGCACGCGCTACGCCCTCGACAGCGTCTACCGGGCCCTGGCCGCGACCGAGGCCGGCACCGCCACGGCGCCGGTCCGGATCTCGTTCTACGGCGACTCGGTGTCGGCCTCGGACGCCATCCCCGGTCGGCTGCGGGCGCGGCTGCAGGCCGTGTTCGGCGACGGCGGCCCCGGCTTCCTCCACGCCATCGCGCCCCACCGCTTCAACTACAGCCAGCAGGTCGAGCGGACCTCGTCGGGCAACTGGAACGTGTGGAACCCGGCGCTGAGCCGCGTGCCCGACGATCTCTACGGCGTCGGCCTCAGCACGGTCGCCGGCTCCGGCACCCTGCGCTGGCGCCTGCGCGATCCCGAGCTCCGCTACGCCCACGCCGAGCTGTACTACCTGGCCCAGCCGCGCGGCGGCGCCGCCGACCTGATCGTCGACGGCAAGGTCGCGGCCAGCGTCGACACTGCGTCGGACGCGCTCGCCCCCGGGTACCAGGCCCTCACCGTCGCCGACGCCGACCACAAGCTCGACCTCAAGACCACCCGCGGCAAGGTCCGGCTGTTCGGCGTCAGCCTCGAGCGCGACCGCGGGGTCGTGGTCGACAACCTCGCCCTGGTCAGCGCCACCGCCGCCAACCTGTCGAACGTCGACGAGGATCACTGGAGCGCGCAGCTCGCCCACCGGGGCGCCGATCTGATCGTCTTCATGATCGGCACCAACGAGGCCCAGTGGCTGGCCGGCGCCAAGGCGATGAGCGAGTACGAGCAGGAGTGGGCGGCGCTGCTGGCCCCGGTCCGCGCCGGTCGCCCCGACGCGTCGTGCCTGGTGGTCGCGCCGCTCGATCAGGCCGAGACCCGCGACGACAAGCTGGTGCCGCGACGAGCGATGCCGCGGATGATCGCGACCCAGCGGCGGGCAGCCGAGGCGGCCGGCTGCGCGTTCTGGGACAGCTTCACCTGGATGGGCGGCTCGGGTTCGGCGATCAAGTGGAACCGGCGCGGGCTGCTTGGCTCCGATTTCGCCCACCCGTCGCCGCAGGGCATGGCCAAGGTCGCCGACGCGCTCACCGACGCGCTGATCGCCGGCTATCGCGCGTACAAGGGACGGACCCAGCCATGACCGAGCGCACCGGCCACGATCGACTCCGCGGGCGCAGCCTCGGGGCCCTCGCCCTGGCGGTGGCGGTGAGCTGCAGCGCGCAGGGCGACGCCGCGCCGCGCTCGCCGGCGATCCCCGACTTCGCGCCCAGGGCGGTCCTCGCCGACGCCGCCGTCGAGCCGATCGTCGCGGCCCCGACCGTGCCGCTGCCACCGCCGCCGCCGGTGCTGACCGTCCCCGCGGGCGAGCTCGATCGCTTCTACGCCGCGCTCGATCGGGCCGAGCGCCACGAGCCCGACGGCCGGGTCCTCATCACCGTGTTCGGTGACTCCCACACTGCCGGCGATCAGCTCACCGGCCTGCTGCGTCGTCAGCTCGGTGCCCGGTTCGGCAAGGGCGGGCGCGGCGTGGTCCTCGCCGGTCGGCCGCCGATCCGCCACTACTACGTGCGCGAGGTCGGCTACGCGTCGACCGGCAAGTGGGCCGCCGAGCTGGTCGGTGCGCGCGACGCGACGCCGCCGTTCGGCCTGGCCGGCACCCGGGTCCACGCCGATCGCACCTCGGCCGAGGCCTGGGTCGAGAGCTGCAACGGCTGCTCGACCGAGCTCGTCGATCGCTTCGACGTCTTCTACCTGCGGACCCGGGCCTCGGGTCGGCTCGCGTTCCGGGTCGACAGCGGCCGCTGGGGCAAGATCCCGACCCGGCTCGCGGCCACCGCGCCGCGCGACCTCCAGGCCGCGGTGCTGAAGGTCCCCGCCAAGACCGGCCACCATCGCCTGTCGTTGCGCCCGGCCGGCGGTGGGCCGGTCGAGCTGTTCGCGGTCGCACTCGAGCGCACCGGCCCCGGCGTGGTGGTCGACGGCCTCGGCGTGGTCGGCCGCCGGCTCGGCCACCTCCGCAACGGCGACTGGGACAACGTCATCGGCCCCCAGCTCGCGGCCCGCGGCCCGTCGCTGGTGGTGCTGCAGTACGGCACCAACGAGGCCGACGACGCCAAGCTCGACCTCGCGCTGGTCGCCCGCCAGTACGACGAGGTCATCGCGCTGATCAAGACCTGGGCCCCGGACGCCGCGATCCTGGTCCTCGGCCCGCCGGATCTGCAGAAGCGCGCGGCTGGCAAGGCCTGCGACAGGCGCAAGCCGCCGCTCGTTCCCACGTTGCCGCTGCCGCCCGAGTGCGAGTGGCACACGCCCGCGAACCTGCCGGCGGTGGTCGAGGTCGAGCGCGCCGCCGCCGCCCGCAACCAGGTCGCGTTCTACGACACCCTCGCCGCCCTCGGCGGCGTCGAACAGATGGACTCCATGCTGCACCTCGACCCACCGCTCGCGTTCACCGACCACGTCCACTTCACCCAGGCCGGCTACGAGCACTGGGGCCAGGGCGTGCTCGATCAGCTCATGGCGGGGTACGACACGTGGAAGCAGGGCGGGGCAGGGTCGCCGTTCCCGTTCCCGTCGCCGTCGCCGTCGCCGTCGCCGTCCCCGCCCCCGTCGACGCCCTGACCTGGGCCCGCGATGCTCTTCTCGAGCCCACAGTACCCGCTGTTCCTGGCGGCGGTGTTCCTGCTCTACGGCCTGGCCCGCGCGGGCCGCTGGCCGGCGGCGATCACCCGCGTCGCCCTGATGGCGCTGCTCGGCGACCTCATCTACCTGCTGCTGTGCCGCGACACCACGCGGCTGTGGGATCCGATCGGCGGGCTGTTCTACCCGCTGATCACCGGCCACCGCGGCGGTCAGCTCGACTTCGCCAGCCTGGCCGACTACCTCGGCACGACGGTCGACGTCGACGTCCACGAGCTGGCCCAGGCCCTGGTGCCGCGCCCGTTCGTCGGCATCGGCGACGTCCTGCCGGCCTGGTGGCACTTCCTCATCGGCACGCCGGTGCTGATCGGCGCGGTGACCCTCGGCGTCCGGGTCGGCGGCCGGCTCGAGGG
>JAYVSF010000033.1:0-18831 GCA_043775605.1 Myxococcales bacterium | reverse complement strand
GCCCGCGGCGCCGATGACGATCAGGTCGCGCGCGCGGTGGCGCGCATCGCCGGCTGCACCGCCGACGCCGACGCCCTGGCGGCCGACGCCGACCTGCTGCGCTAGCGATCCTCGGCGCCCGGGTTCCCGTGTAGGTTGATCTCGCGGTCGCGACCTGCCCTGTTTGAGGGGATTGGCGAGGCAGGGTTGGTCTTGACCAACCCTGTGAGGCATGCTGCGCCGTCGTGAGGACGCCCGACCACCGCTACGTCGATCCGCTGGCCGAGGTCTGGCTGGGCGCCGCGGCGCGGATCGGGCTGCGCGTCGAGCGCTCGCCGGCGGCCTACGCGGCCAGCGACGGCCGGGGCACGCTGACCATCGGCAGCGACGAGACCCTCGACCCCGACGACTCGCTCGCGCAGATGATCTTCCACGAGCTGTGCCACGCGCTGATCGCTGGGCCCGACGCGTTCGCCCGCGCCGACTGGGGCCTCGACAACATCACCGCCGTCGACGCCTGGCGCGAGCACGCGACCCTGCGACTGCAGGCCACGCTCGCCCGGCGCTACGGCCTCGACCGGTTCTTCGCGCCGACCACCGACTACCGACCCGAGTTCTGGGACACCCTGACCGTCGACGCGCTGGCCGATCGCACCGACCCGGCGGTGGTCGCCGCCATCGTCGGGCTGGGCCGGGTCGACGAGCCGCCGTGGGCGCCGGCGCTCGAGGACGCGCTGGCCGCGACCGCCGCGATCGTCGGGGTCGCCACCGGCTTCGCGACCGCGCCCCGGGCCGACGCGACCGGCACCGGCGCGCTGCCGTCCCTCGCCATCAGCTTCCGCGTCCCACCCCCGCACCCGACCGGCCTGCCGGCCGGGCCCGGCGGCGACGGAGACCGGCGGTGCGGCACCTGCGCCTGGCGCCACGTCGGCGGCCCGGGCCGCAAGGCCACCCGCTGCCGCCAGGTCGCTGGCGCCGTGATCGACGACGCCTGGCCCGGGTGCGAACGCTGGGAGCCCGCGCTCGACTGCCAGACCTGCGGCGCGTGCTGCCGCGAGGCCTACCACGCGGTCGCGGTCACGCCCCGCGATCCGGTGCGCCGGCGCGCGCCCGACTTCGTGGTCGATCGCGGCCCGGGCGGCGACGGCGATCGCTACGAGGTCCGCCGCGCCGTCGACCGCTGTGCCGCGCTCGAGGGCGGCGAGCTCATCCAGCTCGGCGTCGGCCCTCGCCGCGCCTCGTTCCGCTGCGTCATCTACGACGACCGCCCGCGGACCTGCCGGCTGTTCACTGCCAGCTCCGGCCACTGCCTGACCGCCCGCCGCCGGGTCGGCCTGTCGCTCGGCTAGCCGGTCCCCGCTCAGGGCTCGGACGCGAGCGCGGCCTGAGCGCGGACCCGGGCCGGGGCCGGACCGCCGTAGAATTTCTTGGCCACGTACAGGAACAGCGGCGGGGCCAGGAAGATCGACGAGTAGGCGCCGGTGATGATGCCGGCGTTCATCGCAAACGCGAAGTTCTTCACCAGGCCGGTGCCGAACACGTTCATCATCAGGGTCACCGCGAACAGGGTCGCCGAGGTCAGCACCGAGCGGACCACGACCTCGTTGAGCGAGATGTCGACGATGCGCTCGATCTTCTTGTCCTTGAGCCGTTCGAGGTTCTCGCGGATCCGGTCGAAGATCACCACGGTGTCGTTGACCGAGAAGCCGATGACCGTGAGCAGCGCGGCGACCGAGGTCAACGACACGTCGGTCCAGGTGATCGAAAACACGCCGACCACCATGATGGCGTCGTGCATGGTCGCGACGATCGCGCCCGGCGCGTAGCGGACGTCGAACCGCACCGCCAGGTACAACACGATCAGCATGAACGCGTAGAACAGCGACGCGATGCCGCTGTTGCGCAGCTCGGCGCCCTCCTTGGCGCTGATCTGCGAGGTCTGCTCGGAGGTGACGTCGACGTCGGGCATCGCCTTCTCCAGGAGCTGCTCGTACTGCCGGTCGAGGCCGTAGATCGAGAACGTCGCCTCGTACTCGCCGGTGCCCTCGTCGGGGGTGGCCGCGGCCAGGGCCGCCGCGCCCCACGGCTTGATCTCGAGCCCGAACGGCGCGAACGCGTCCTTGGCCGTCTTCTCGTCGAGCGGCTTGAGGGTGCGGACGTACAGGCGGTCACCCGACCACTGCATCGACTGGACGACGTCGACAAGCTGGCGCTGCTCCAGCGGCGCAGCCGCAGCCTCGCGCTCGACCAGCTTCGCGGTCAGGGCCGCCACGGCCTGGTCGCGCTGAGCCGGCGTGGTCGCGCCGAAGCGCGGCACCCGGATCATCACGCCCCGGTGCTTGTCGTCGTCGTCGCCCCAGGTCATCTCCGAGACGTCGTAGCCGTCGACCTTGGCGCCATCGAGCGCGGCCCGGACCTTGCGAGCATCGGGCTCGACGAACTTCTTGGGGTCGGCCTTGCTGCGGAAGGCGTAGATGACCTCCGTCCCGCCGCGGAAGTCGATCGTCCAGTTGAGGTAGCTGCCGCGGACCAGCTTGTTGACGAACAGCGAGCCGATGCTGACCGAGGTCAGCAGGGCCGAGATCATCAACCAGGTGCGGAACTTGGCGACGAAGCCGAAGTCGGTGCCCGGCTTCAGCAGGTAGCGAAAGTTGTGTTCGGTGGTGGCCATGGCGAGCGGTCCGATCGGATGCAGGTCAGATGGAGATGGTGGCCAGCTCGCCGCGCTTGCGGGCGATGTACCAGTCGAAGAGCAGCCGGGTGACCCACGTGTTGACGAACAGCGTGGTGCCGATGCCGACCAGCAGCAGCACCGCGAACCCGTGGATCGGGCCGGTGCCGTACTGCAGGAGCACCCAGCCGGCGGCGGCGGTGGTCATGTGGCCGTCGAGGATGGTCGAGAACGCTCGCTGGAAGCCGATCTCGACCGCGCCCTTGACCGACTTACCGAGGTTGAGCTCGTCTCGAATTCGTTCGTAGATGAGGATGTTGCCGTCGACGTCCATGCCGACGGTCAAGACCAGGGCGGCGATGCCGGGCAAGGTCAGCGTGGCCTTGAACATCGCCATGATGGTCAGCTGCATCAGCAGGTTGATCATGATGCCGCCGACCGCGACCAGGCCCGACCAGCGATAGATGCCGAGCATCATCGCGATCACCAGGATGCTGCCGAGCGCGAACGACAGCTGGGCCTTGGCCACCGCGTCGCGGCCGAGGGTCGGGCCGAGCTCGGCGACCGACTCCTCTTGCAGCGGCGCCGGCAGGGCCCCGGTGCGCAGCACGTTGACCAGGTCGCTGGCGTCCTTCTCCATGCTGCTGGCGTCGGCGCCGCCCATGGTGATGGTCGACACGCCGCCCGCGATCTTGGTCTGGATGATCGGGGCCGACGACACCTTGTCGTCGAGGATGATCGCCATCTTCTTGCCGACGTTCTCGCCGGTCATCTGGCCGAACACCCGGCCGCCGTAGCGGTTGAAGCGGATGATGACCTCGGGCCGCAGCGTGTTCTGGTCGTAGGTGACGCTGGCCTTGGAGATCGCGGTGCCGGTGAGCCGGACCGCGCGGTCGAGCAGGTAGCTGCGCCAGTACGGCTGCTTGTCCGAGCTCTCGCTGCCCGACTGCGGGTAGACGTACTCGAAGCCGAGCTGGTTGCCGTCGGGCACCGCCGCGGTCGGGTCAGCGGCGGCCAGGGTCGCGACGTACTCCTCGATCACCCGCCGGCCGGTGACGTTGCACATCACGGTGTCGTGCGAGATCGTGCTGTTCTTGTTGAAGCAGCCGCTCTTCTTGGCGTCCGTGACCGGCGTGGCCTCCTCGCGGTCGAATGCGCGCAGGTAGTAGTCGTTGAAGACGTCGCCGTTCTTCTCGTTGGTCCACGAGTCGGCGACCGCGGTGATGCCGCGCTTGCCGGCCTCCTCGTCGGTCGACGGGGTCTTGGTGCCGACCCGGCTGTAGAGCTTGCGCATCCACGGGTTGTCGTTGTCGACGATCTTGAACTCGAGCTTCGCGGTGCGGGCGATCAGCTCCTTGACCTCGTCCTTGACCTCGCCGGCGATGCCGGGCAGCTCGACGATGATCTTCTGGTCCTGGCGCATCACGTTGGGCTCGGACACGCCCTTCTCGTTGACCCGCTTCTTGACCGTCGCCACCGCCTGCTCCAGGGCGCTCTTTTTGATCTCGTCGGCGAACTTCGACGAGATCCGCACGCAGATCGTCGTCGCCCGGTCGTTGGCCGCCGGGCAGTCGCGGCCCTGGATCTCGCCCGAGTGCTCGGACATCACCAGCTTCTCGACCTCGGCCCGCTTGCTCGGGTCGGTGACGACGATGGTGATCGCGCCGCGCACGCCACCCGGGGTGGTGACCTTGGCCACGAGCTGCTTGTCCTGCAGCTTGGCCTCGAGATCGCGCTTGACCTCCGACGCCTTGTCGTCGACCGCCTTGTCGAGGTCGATGCGGTAGACCGCCCG
This sequence comes from Myxococcales bacterium, assembly GCA_043775605.1. Lineage (GTDB taxonomy): Bacteria > Myxococcota_A > Polyangia > Haliangiales > Haliangiaceae > UBA2376. Next base: position 14,386 of record JAYVSF010000033.1, on the reverse strand, counting down.
GACGCCGCCCTGGAGGTCGAGCCCGAGCTTGATCTTCTGCTTGAAGAACGACGTGTACCAGGACGGCAGACTGTCGTGAGAGACGAACGTCGGCAGCAGGTAGGCCACGCAGAACGTGAGAATGCCGGCCAGGATGTAGCTGCGTACGCGGAGAGAGCGATCCATGAAGAACCTCGAGGCACCCGTCGGCGGGCGGGAACGTGGCCGCCGCGGGGGGCGCGGAATCTAGATCGAGACACCCGCCCGGCGAAACCCCGGGAATGCCAGGTCTCGCAGGTTTCGCGGGGTCTTTCGCAGGGTCAGGGGGATCAGGCGGCCTTGGGCTCGCTGCCGTCCCGGGCGTCCTTGGAGTCCTTGCCGTCCTTGCCGTCCTTGGCCGTGGCGGCGGACCCGGTCCACTTGCCGTCGATGTACGCGCGCGGCACCCGAACCCGAACCTTCTCCTGGATCTCGAGGACCACCACATCGCCGGCGACCCCGGTGATCGTGCCGATGACCCCGCCCCGGGTGACGATCTGCTCGCCCTTGCCGAGCTTGTTGATCATCTCCTGGTGGTCTTTCTGCTTCTTCGTCTGCGGGCGGATCACCAGCAGGTAGAAGACTGCGAAGATCATGCCGATCATGAGGAACTGGGCGCCAACCATGGAAGTCTCCTGAACCGGGGGTTCCCGAAAAGACAGCGGTGCGTAGCACCGGGGCCTCCGGGGGTCAATAGCACCGGGTCCGGGGGGCCCGGACCCGCGCAACCCTCGCACCCTGGTCACTCCCGCCGCGGCCGCCAGGTCCCTGCGTCAACCCGCCACACCGGATGATCGGGCCGGCCACCGCGCCGGCCAGCCCATCGAGCCAGGCCGGTTCACCCGGTCCCTGATCAGACCGGCGCGCGGGTCCCCTCGGACATGATGCGGTCGCGCAGCCCTCTCATGTGCCGAGCATAGAAGGTGAGGTTGTGCAGTGTCGCGAGCCGGAGGTAGAGGACCTCGTTGGCCATGTGGAGGTGGCGGAGGTACGCGCGCGAGTGGTTCGCGCAGGTGTCGCAGGGGCACGACGGGTCGACCGGGCCGAGGTCGGTCTTGTAGCGGGCGTTGGAGATCGTGACCTTGCCGCGCGGATCGGCGTCCTTCGAGACGAACAGGAAGCCGTTGCGGGCGTTGCGGGTCGGCATCACGCAGTCGAACATGTCGACGCCGGCCGCGACCCCGCGCTCGAGATCGAGCGGGGTGCCGACGCCCATGAGGTAGCGCGGGCGGTCGGCGGGCAGCTCGTGGGCGAAGGCGTCGAGGACGCGGTGCATCTCGGCGATCGGCTCGCCAACCGACAGGCCGCCGAGAGCGATGCCGTCGAACGCGCGGGTGACGAGCTCGGCCGCGTGGCGGCGGCGGCGATCGAGATCGACCCCGCCCTGGACGATGCCGAACAGGGCCTGGCCGGGCGGACGTGCGACCGCGAGGCAGCGATCGGCCCAGGCCGTGGTCCGCGCCATCGCCCGGTCGAGCAGCGCGGGCGTGGCGTCGCCGGGCGGACACTGATCGAAGGCCATCGCGATGTCGCTGCCGAGCACGCCCTGGATCTGCATCGACACCTCGGGCGTGAGCCGGTGGCGCGAGCCGTCGAGGTGGCTGGCGAAGGTGACGCCGTCGTCGTCGATCTTGTTGATGCCGGCCAGGCTGAAGACCTGGAAGCCGCCGGAGTCGGTGAGGATCGGGCGGCGCCAGCCGGCGAAGGCGTGGAGGCCGCCGGCCGCGGCCAGGACCTCGAGGCCGGGCCGGAGGAACAGGTGGTAGGTGTTGCCGAGGATGATGCGGGCGTCGAGCGGCGGCGCGACCAGCTCGCCGGGGGTCATGGCCTTGACCGTGCCCTGGGTGCCGACCGGCATGAACACCGGCGTCGGGATGTCACCGCGCGGGGTGTGGAGCACGCCGGCGCGGGCGTGGCCGAGGGTGGCGAGCAGCTCGAACGAGAAGCCGGGCGTGGGCAGCGGGTGGATCATGGGGCGGCGTCGGCAGCGGCGACGTCGGCGCGCGACAGCAGCATGGCGTCGCCGTAGCTGAAGAAGCGGTAGCCGGCGGCGACTGCGTGGCGGTAAGCGGCGAGGACGCGGGCCCGGCCCGCGAAGGTGCAGACCAGCATGAGCAGCGTCGACTCGGGCAGGTGGAAGTTGGTCAGCAGGTGATCGACCACGCGGAATCGGAAGCCGGTGCCGGGGCGGATGAACAGCGCGGTGGTGCCGGGGCCGGGCGCGACCTGGTGGTCGCCGGTGGCGGCCGACTCGAGGGCGCGCACCACGGTGGTGCCGATCGCGACGATGGGGCGGCCGCTGGCGACCAGCGCGGCGGTGGCGACCGGGATGGTGTAGCGCTCGACGTGCATGACGTGATCGGCCAGGTGATCGGCGCGAACCGGGGCGAAGGTGCCGAGGCCGACGTGGAGCGTGACCGGAGCGACGGTGACGCCGAGGGCGGCGAGCGCGGCGAGCAGCTCGGGCGTGAGATGGAGGCCGGCGGTGGGCGCGGCGATCGCGCCGGGGACCGCGGCGTAGACGGTCTGGTAGCGCTCGCGATCGTCAGCGGTGACGCCGCCGGCGCGCTCGACGTAGGGCGGCAGCGGCAGCTCGCCGTGGGCGTCGAGGAAGGCGAAGACGTCGCCGGCGACGCGGACCAGGACCGAGCCGTCGTCCAGGCGATCGCTGGCGAGGGTGAGGGTTGCGCCGGTGGCGGTGCGCAGGAGCTGCCCCGCGCGCAGGGGCCGACGAGCCCGCGCCCAGCACCGCCAGACCGAAGCCGCACCTGCCTCCTCGATGAACAGGAGCTCGACGGCACCGCCGGTGTCCTTGTGGCACTTCACCCGCGCCGGGATCACGCGAGTGTCGTTCACGATCACCACGGCGTCGGGCGGCAGCAGTGCGGGCAGCTCGGGGATCGTGTGCTCGTGAAGGGCGTCGGCGACGAGGTGCAGCAGGCGAGCGCCGTCGCGCCGGGCGGCGGGCGTCTGCGCGATCTGCGCCGGCGGCAGCTCGAAGTCGTAGTCTTGCCTGCGATCCACGGGGCGGTCAGATACGCCACGGGCGACGAACGAGCAACCCGCGACCCAGCGAGCCTTGGCGAGCGATCAACGATGACTCTGGGTGTTCGGGGTCACGCGTGGAGGTGCGGGGTCTGCCTGCCACCGCCAATGAGTCCAGGCAATGCGGTACGGCTTCCTGGAAGCAGGGACGTGAGCGTTTGTGAAAACAAACTCGTTTCCAATCAGGCGCTGCCGACGTCCCTCGTCGGCGAGCCGATCCATCAGAGGCTGGGAATCTGTAAAGATACACAGCTTCTGAGGATCAGGGCTGCCAGTGGATCGTGAGGCCGCCGCGCTCGTACGTCACCGTGCCGCCGCGCGCGCGGATCTCGACCACCGCCTGGTAGTCGCCCGCCGGGATCGCGACGTCGTCGAGGGTATGGCCGGTGAACGTGATGACGCGGCCGACCGGCGCGAGGTCGCTGGCGATCGTCGCCTGCGAGATCACCTGGCGGGTCCCGCCGGCCGCGGGGGTGAGCGACACGGTGGCGAGGGCGACCGTCGCCGTGACCGTGGTCATCCAGATGTCGCGCCGGGCGACGTCGGCCGTGAACGTCAGCTCGGCGTCGCGGAACCGCACGCCCTGGACGACCAGCAGGCCCGGCGCGGTCGCTTCGGCCAGGACGGCGCTGGCGCCGTCGTCGTAGACCGTCGCCACGAGCTGGTACACGCCGGCCGGGATCACGTTGAGCGGCGGGACCCAGGCGGTGGTCGCGGGCACGACGTAGAGGGCGCTGCCGCTCGCCAGCGGCACCGACGCGAGCCACGCCGACCCGCCCTCGCCGGCGGTCGGCACCGCCTGGACGGTGACGCTGAGCTGATCGGCGTAGTCGACGTCGTAGGTCCAGGCGCAGTCGACCCAGTCGCCGGCGATCGGCACCAGTTCGACCGGCGTGGCCGGCGCGGTGAACCGGAAGGCGCGGACCGTCGGCCCCGGCGTCGACACCGGATCGCACGCCGCCACCAGCGCGACGACCGACGCCAGGTAGTGGGAGAGGGGGATGCGGACGGCGACCACGGCCGCAAGGATGACACACCGTGACGGGTCCGGGTCTGAGCCATCACCTATAGTCCCGCCATGCGCGCCCGCAGCTTCGTGATCGCTGGCCCTGCTCTCGCCGCTGCGCTGGTCGTGACGGCGCCGGCGGTGCGCGCGCAACCCAGCGGGCCGGCGGCCGAGGCCCAGGCCGACGTCGATGGCGATGGCCAGCCCGATCGGCTGCGGATCGAGGCGCCCGGCCAGCTGGTGCTCGAGCTCGCGGCCGGCGGCGGCCAGCGGGTGCCATTCGGCCTGTCGGGCGCGCTGACCGACGCGCGCCTGACCGTCGCGCCCGGCGCCGGCGGCGCGATCGTCGCGGCCAGCGCCCGCCTCGGTGGGGTCTGGGAGGGCGTGGGCCTGCGCTGGGACAAGGGCCGGCTGCGCGAGCTGTGGCGGGGGCCGGTCGGGCCCACTGACGACGACGAGTACCAGCGCTGGCTGGCGGCGGCGGCCGACGGCCTGATCCGCTACCAGGAGCGCGCCGATCTGGTCCGCTGCGATGGCCCGCCGCTCGCGCTGTTCCGCGAGCGCTGGGACGAGCGGGCCGGCGGGTTCCGGCCGGCGGCCGCAACTGTCCGGATTCCGGACAGCCTGGCGGTGGTCAAGGCGAGCGCGGCCAGCGCGGGCGCGGTCCCGGGCTGGTACCGGCCGACGATCACGTCGAGCGCGGCCGGCGCCACCGACGCCGGTCAGCTGGTCGCGCCCCAGGCGCTCGCCGACGGCGACCTCGCGACCCGCTGGAGCCCCGGCGAGGCCGGCGACGGCATCGGCGCGGCGATCACGTTCCGCACCCGCCTGCGCGGCGGCGCGGCGGCGAGCCTGCGGATCACACCGGGTGGCGCGACCGCGGCCGCGGCGAAGGATCACCTGCGCGTGGCCCGGCTGGCGGTGCTGGGCGCCGGCGGCGGCGCCGTGATCGAGCTGCCGGATCCGCTGGCCGGGCCCGCGGCCGGGCGCGATCCGACCCAGGCCTACCGCGCGTCGCTGCCGAGCACGCTCGACGGCTGCGTCACCGTGGTCGTGGTGGCGACGTACAAGGGCGGGGCGCCGGCCGGGGCCCACCTCGCCATCCCCGAACTCGCGGTGGTCGCCGACGTCGAGGAGGCGCCGGGCGGCCTGGAGCCGGTGCTGGCGGCGAGCGTGGCGGCCGGCGGGCTCTCCGGCGAGTCCGCGGCCCGGGCCCTGTCGGCCCGCGGCGCGGCCGCGGTGTCGGCGCTGACCGCGCGCCTGGCGGCCGCAGCCCCCGACGAGCGCCGCCGGTTGTTCACCGCGCTCGCGGGCATCGGCGATCCGGCGGTGCTGACGCCGGTGGCGGATGCGCTGGCGGCTGGCGAGCTCGGCCCCATCGACGTCGAGCCCTTGCTCGATCGTCTGCTGGCGCTCGAACCGGCGCCGCCGGCCGAGGGCGAGCTCACCGCGCTGCTGCGGACCGGCGCACGCGCGGGACGACCGCTCGGTGATCCCGCGCGGAGCGCGCTGGCGCGGGCGGTGGCCCACCGCTGGCACGCCGACAACGGGCTGACCACCGGCGCCGGGCTGGCCTTGCGCGACGCGGCCGGCACGGGTGGACCCGGGCTACGCGCCGAGCTGGCGACGCTGCTCGCCGCAGCCGGCGCGCCCGCGCTGGTGGCCGCGATCGCCGCCGAGCCGGCGCGCCCGCCGGGCTGGCAGGCAGATCTCTGGCGAGCGGCCGGGCGAGCGGCGGCCCGCGCCTCGCTCGACGTCCAGCGGACCACCGGGGCGGCGATGGCCAGCGCGCTCGACGGCGCCGACGATCACGAGCGGCGCTATCGCCTGGTGGTCGGGCTGGCCGCGATCGCGGCCGGCGACGAGCTGGCCCGGCTGCAGCGCTGGCTCGCCGCCCACGACGACAGCCCCAGCGATCGCGGGCTGCGCCGGCTCGCCGCCGCGGGCCTGGCGCGCAACCCGCACGCCGACGCCCGCCTCGCGGTCATCGACCTGGTCCGCGACCCCGATCCCGGGACCCGGCTGGCCGCGATCCGCGGCCTGGCCAGCGCCGACGAACCGACCGATCGCCCGACCCCGCGGCCGATGGTCACCGGCGACGACGACCTGGTGCGCGACGGCGGCGATCGCGCGCTGTCCGCCGCGCTCGCACAGGACCGCTGGCCCGAGCTCCGGCGCGAGGCCGCCGCCGCGCTCGCCACGCGCTGCCAGCGGCCGGGCCCGCGCGAGGCGCTCGAGCACGCGGTCGCCGACGTCAGCGTGCTGCCGGTGCGGATCGAGGCCCTGGCCGCGCTGGTGACCTGCCACGCCCCGGGCATCGAGCTGCGGCTCCTGGCGGTGGCCGACGATGGCGCCGCCCCGCTCGATCTGCGCGATCGCGCGCTCGGGCTGTACGGCGCCCTGCCCGGCGATGCGCTGCTCTTGCTCCCGCGGTTCGAGCGGCTGCGGTCGCGGGCGTTCTCCGACGACGCGGCGCTGCGGCTCGCGGCGCGGACCGCGACCTCCCTCGGCGTGATCGGCGACGCCCGCGCCGGCCGCGTGCTGCTGGCGGCGGCCAAGGACGGCACGTTTCCGGAGCTGGCGGCGGCGGCGGCGACCGCGCTCGGCGCCCTCGGCCCGGGCTGCCCCGCCGAGGCCCCCGCCGTGCTGCGCAGCCTCCTCGGTCACGACGATCGGCGGGTGTCGCTGGCCGCGCGCGGCGCGCTCCAGCGCTGTGGCCGGCAGCGGTAAACCGGGCAGCGTCGCCGTCGCGGTCGCCGATCACGGCCACGTTCAACGCGAGAAGGCCCGTGCACCGGTGGAGCGGCGGGGCTGCTGGTGTAGCTTCCGGCCGTGGCCAAGCTCTACTTCCGCTACGGCACCATGGACAGCGCCAAGTCGCTCAACCTGCTGGCGGTGGCCCACAACTACCGCAAGCAGGGCAAGCGGGTGATGCTGGTCAAGCCGCGCCTCGATGACCGGTTCGGGGCGTCGACGATCGCGTCACGCTCGGGCCTGTCGGCCGAGGCCGATCTGATCGTCGACGAGACCACGCCGCTGCCGCCGTCGGTGTTCGCCGGCTACCACTGCGTGCTGGTCGACGAGGCCCAGTTCCTCGCGCCCGATGTCGTGCTGGCCCTGCGCCGGGCGACGATCGATCCCGGGGTCCCGGTCATCTGCTACGGGCTGCGCACCGACTTCCGCACCCGCCTGTTTCCCGGCGCCCAGCGGCTGATGGAGCTCGCCGACCGCATCGAGGAGGTCAAGGTCACCTGCCAGTACTGCAACGGCAAGGCGATCTGCAACCTGCGGCTGATCGATGGCAAGGCCGCCATCGACGGGCCCACCGTGATGCTTGGCGACGCCGAGTACCACCCGGTGTGCTGGCGTCATTACGACACCGCGGTGCTCGCGGCGACCGCGGCCCAGGTTACAACCGCGTCATGATCAAGCCCGCCCGCGCCGCGTCCGGTCCGTCGTCACGCACCGCGCTCGCCCTCGCCCTGCTCGCCCTCGGCGGCGGGCTCGCCGTCGGCGGCTGCGGCAAGAAGAAGGGCAAGGCCGCCGCCGCGCCGGCCGCCACCGCGCCCGCGCCCCGGCCGCCGCCGCCGGTGACGCCGACCACGCCGCCGGCGGTCCCCACCACCGCGCCGGCGATCACGACCGCCGGCGGTGCCGGCGTGCCGTCGTGCGACGAGTTCCTCGCGCTCATCGACAAGGCGATCGCGTGCGACAAGCTCGCGTCGTCGCGCCCCGCGCTGGAGGCCAACCGCGACGGACAGAAGCGCCGGTTCGCGAGCTGGGCCGCGATGAACGACGGCGCCCGGGCGGCGGCGCTGACCGAGGCCGCCGGCCAGTGCAAGGGCGGCGTCGACGGGATGAGGACCACGCTGGCGTCGGCCGGCTGCGTGCCGTGACGCGCGCGCGCTGATCATCGCGCCGATCGCGCGATCATGGGATCAGCGGGACCACGGCGATCACGGCCTCGTCGGCGCGCAGCGCAAGCGGCCCGGGATCGCCGAGCACGACCAAGGCCAGGCCCCGCAGCCACGCCTCGAGCCGGGCCTCGGCGAGCTCGGCGGCCGTCGGGGCGCGCGCCAGCAGCGCGACCTGCCCGAACTCGTCTGCCAGCCGCGCGGCATGACCGCGAGCCGCGCTCGGGCCATCGCCGACCAGGGTCGAGGTCCCGGGCGACGGCGACCGGCGCCGACCGGGGCCGATCAGCTCGGCGATCCCCGGCAGGCGCTCGTCGAGGTGGTCGCCGACCGCGTCGGCCAGGCAAGCCCGACCGTGACGCCAGACGATCAGCCCGAGCCCACCCAGGCCACCGCCGCCGAGCGCCTCCGACCAGCTCGCGGGCGAAGGCTCGCCGCCGAGCGCCGCCAGCCGCGCGGTCGCCAGACCGTGGCCGCCCCCGCCGCGGAGCCACCGCCCGTACAGCGCGCACAGCATCGGCCACGCCAGCGTCGCCAGGCCGAGCCGGACGTGCAGCACCCGCAGCGGTGAGCCGTCGAGCGCCGGCGGCTCCCCGACGCACCCCGCGCGGGTCCAGGCCACCAGCAGGTCGCGCCAGCCGCCGGCCCGAGCCGGGCGGGCCCGCTCGACCGGCTCCCGCAGCGGGGCCATGGGTGGCGCGACCGGTGCGGATGGCGCCACGTGCGCCAGGGTCTCCTCGACGACGAGCACCGCCAGCGGTGGGGCGACGGCCGGCGACGGCGCGCTCGCCAGCGAGTGGGCGGGCTCGACCACACGCTCGGTGCCATGCTCGACGCTGGCCGTCGCCGGCTCGGCCCCCGCGACCGTCAACTCGCCACCGATCGACTTCACCGACGTGCGCGCCCCGAGCCGATCGGCCAAGCTGAGCGCCGGTCGGCGCGGCGCGGCGTCTCCCGGCGACGTCGACGTGGCCGGGGTCGACGGTGCCGGCGCCGCGAGGGCCGTCGGCGGCGCGATGACCCGTTCGCTGGCGGGCGGCCGCTGCCCCAGCCGCTCGCGCAGCGACGACGGTCGACCACCGCCCGCCGTCGTCTCGGCGGCGCCGCCACTGCCCTGCCCCGTCGTCGCGGCGCCGGCCGGGACCGTCACCTCGACGACGTCCGCCGCGCCCTCGCCGCCGTCCTCGCCGTCGCGGCGCGGCATCGGCCTCGCCTCGCCGCCGAGCAGCCGCAGCTCGAGCGCGTCGCCCTCGAGCATCACCACCACCGCGCCGGTGTCGCGATCCCGGCGGGGCGCGACCGCCACGATCGGACCGCTGCTCACGTCGAGTGGCACGATGTCGCCGATCGCCAGGTTCAGCGCCATCGCCCGACCGCCGACATCGGCGACCACCCAGGCCGCGACCGGATGACTGCGCAGGTTGCGCGGGGTGGCGTCGAGCCACAAGGTCGAGACCCGGCCGTCGGAGATCCGGGCCAGGTGCAGGCACGGCTGGCTGGTCGCGGCCCACAGCATCGCGTGGCGGTTGGTCAGGCCGACCTCGACGGTGTCGGGGGGCAGCTCGAGCCGCAGCCGGGCCTCGGGCCGCCGCGACGCCGCGTCCCACAGCTCGGCGCCCCGTCCGCCGAAGGTGATGAACTGGGGCGCCTCGAGCCCGACCGCGTGGGCGAAGGCGGCCGGGGGCCGCAGCGGAGTCACGGCCGCCGGCCGCCCGCACTGGATCATCATCGCCTGGTCGCCGCGGTCGAGCAGGACGTAGCCCAGCGTCGCGGCCATGAGTCGGGTCGGCGCGGTCAGCTCGTGACTGGACGTGACCGCGAGCCCGGGCATCGACAGCACGGTCACGACGCTGGTGTGGGCATCGCGGCCATGGACCACCACGTGCGGACCGGCGAACGCCAGCTCGGTGCCGACCACCTCGGCGACCGCGACCCGGCGCCCGGTGTCGAGCGCGAACAGGCTCAGGCGGTGATCCCGGAGGACGGCGAGGTGGGCTCCATCGGGGCTGGCGACGACCCTGGGATCCATGGCTGGCGATGCTACAACCCCGCGGCCGGTCGCTGACAGGTGCGCGGAGGTCCACGATCCGGCGAAGTTGGCCGGGCGGTTCACCACCTCTGTCAGCATTCGTCGCAGATCCTCGCAGCCGGTCGGACCGATCACCCTACTGGCGCCGCAGAAGCGATCACCCCTGGGAAGGTCATTCGGGGTCGGCCCGTAGTATAAACGATCGCCTCGCTCTTCCACCGCAAGGAACCGCCCCATGGCCGACTTCGACCTCGATCTCAGCGCTCACGACCAGCAGCCGGCTTCGCCCAAGGCCGCCGATCAGACGGCCCCCGCGGCTCCCGCCCAGCTCAAGGCCGCGCGCAAGATCGCCCGCAAGTCGGTCGCGCTCAACTCGCTGGCCGACTCGCTGTCGGGCGGCGTTGCGGCCGGCAACGACATGGCGGTCTCGCGCAAGACGGCGAGCGACGTGGCCGACGAAGGTTTCAGCGGCGCTGCGCACGAGATTCCCCACCGGGCCGAGATGGAGCACTCGTTCGGCGCCGACTTCTCCGGCGTCAAGGCCTACAGCGACGGTCCGGCCCGCAAGGCGTCGGCCGATCTCGGTGCCGAGGCCTACGCCGCCGGCAACCAGGTCGCGTTCAACTCGGCCAACCCCGACAAGGCGACGGTCGCGCACGAGCTGACCCACGTGCTCCAGCACACCGGCGGCGAAGGCGTCCAGCGCAAGTCAGACGACGGCGCGGGCGGCATCGATACGTCGGGCGAGGCGCAGGCGGATCAGGTCGAGGCGGCGGTCCGGTCCGGTCAGCCGGCCAGCTCGGTCCTCGGCGGCGGCGCCACCAGCGGTGCCGGTGGTCCGGCGCGCAAGGGCCGCCCGGCGCGCAGCGACTGGGGCATGGGTATGACCTTCAGCCCCGAGGGGATGGAGAAGTCGTACGAGTACAAGATCTGGGAGCAGCACCCGCCGATCGAGATCCCGATCGTCGCGGTCCCCGGCTTGAACATCATGGTCGAGCCGTCCGTGAAGGCCAAGGCCGCCGCGGGCGTCGACTGGAAGAAGGACGCCTTCAAGGCGGCGCTCGGCATCGAGGGCGGCGTCGGCGTCGGCCTGTCGTACGGCAACGCGTCCATCTGCTCGCTCTACGGGGTGATGGAGGCCAAGGCCTTCGGCGGCTTCGAGTACGAGAAGACCAAGGACGACTGGGAGCTGAGCGGCCACATCGCGCTGTCGACCAACTTCAAGGTCGGCGTGAAGCTGGCGGGCGGCATCATCGACTACGGCTTCGAGTTCGGTAAGTGCGAGATCGGCAAGCTGACCGGCATCCACTTCCACAACGGCCACTTCGACAAGTCGAAGCTGGGCTGGGAGTGGGGCGAGAAGCCGAAGGAGTTCTTCGCGCTCATCAAGAAGGCGATCGCCAAGGCCAAGGAGATGCTCGCGATGGGCGTCGACGCGGCCAAGGCGGCCTACCACAAGGCCAAGGAAGTCGCGGGCGACGTCTGGAACGCGGTCACCAGCTGGTGACCTACTGCCTGCGCCCAGGGGCTTGACCTCAGGGCGGCACGCGGGCTGACGAAGGGCGGGTTTGTTCCCGCCCTTTGGCGTTTTCGGGGGCGCTGGCGGCGGTCGAGAAGTAGGTCGCATGGTGGTCACCAGGAACCTGACCCGCGTACACTCCTGGCCATGAACGAGTTCGCGGATCGAGTCGCACGATTGCTCTCGGCCGGGGATCAAGCGGGCGCCGAGGCGCTGGTCGCCTCGATGACCGGCGATCCCGGCAACCATGCGCTGGGTCAGGCAATCGTCGCGCTCTTCCGCAAGGACCCGGCCGCGATCGGTCACGCCGAGCGCGCCGTGAGCCTGGGCGCCGGCGCCGCCGCCCACCAGTACCTCGCGCTCTCGTATCTCGCGGCCGGCCAGAGCGACGCCGCCATCGACCAGGCCCGCAAGGCCGTGGCCGCCGACGGCAGCCTGCGCAGTCGGTCGGGCCTGGGCGGCATGCTGCTCGCCGCCGGCCGCCCGGCCGATGCGGCCGCGGTGCTGCGCCAGGTCGTGGCCGAGGCCCCGCACGACGCCGAGGCCCAGATGAACCTCGCCACCGCCGCGGCCCAGACCGGCGACTACGGCCAGGCGATCGAGAGCTACTCGCGCGCGTTCGACGAGAACCCGAGCGATGGACGACCGATTCAGCTCCTCCTGCAGATGTTCGCCGAGGTCGGCAAGTGGCTGGGCGCGGTGGCCGCGCTCGAGCTGTCGCGCAAGGGCGAGCCGCCGCCGCCGGTCGCCGTCGCGCTCGACCTGGTCATGGTCCACCTGGTGCGGCTGATCTCGGTGCGCTTCCCCAAGCCCGGCGTGGGCGACGACGCCGACGAGGCGGTGACCAGCCTGGTCCGCAGCGCGCGCGGTCGCGGGATCGGCACCCAGGTCGTGGTCGCGCGCACCTTGATCGACGTCGGCCGCACCGACGAGGCCCGCGAGCTGATCGCGCACCTGTCAGGCCAGGCCCGGAGCGACCAGGATCGCGGCCACGCTCGCTATCTCGAGGGTTTCCTGGCCGAGAAGGCCGGCGATCACGAGGTCGCGCTCCAGCGCTACGGCCAGGCGCTCGCGGTCGATCCCTTCCGGGTCGACGCCTGCATCAACGCGGTGTCGCTCCTCCTCGAGAACGGCACCCCGGCCGCGCTGGCGCGGATCCCGGGGCTGGTGGATCAGGTCCCGGCGACCTCCCGCAACAAGAGCTCCGAGCTGCTGTTCAACCATGCCCTGTATCTGAGCCGGGTCGGCGAGACCGCGGCTGCACGCGCCAACCTCGAACGGATCCTGCAAGTGACCGCGGGTGAGGGCCGGCTGGCGCTGCTGGCGCGCCGCGGCCTCGACGAGCTGGCGGAGGCGCCGGCGGGAGGTCTTCGATGATCACCAAGTACCTGTTCGCCGCCCTCTGCCTCGGCTTTGGCGCGCTGGCGCTGTGGGCCGCGTTCCGCGTCTCGTCCGACATCCGCAAGGGCCGGTCGTGGCCGACGGTGCCCGGCAAGATTCTCGAGCGCGGGCTCGGCGAGCCGATGGGTACCCGCGGTCGAACGGTGATGCCCCACGTCAAGTACACCTACACCGTCGACGGCAAGGAGTTCACCAACGATCAGGTCTACCTGATCCGGCGCAGCGGCCTCCGGCCGTCGGCGATGCAGAAGCTGGTCGACGGGCTGCCCGATCCGGTGCCGGTCCACTACGACCCGAAGGATCCATCGCAGGCGTACCTGTTGATCAACCCGACGTCGACGTCGTGGACGCTGGTCGCGTTCGCGGCGCTGGCGATCCTGATGGGACTCGGACAGCTCCTGATCATCTGGAGCAAGAAGCAAGGGACCCCATGAGCACGTTGTTCGAAGAGCAAGTCGAGCTGGTCCGTGACGACGACGTCCGGGTGCCGGCCCTGCGGATCACGCCCGACGACGACGACGCGCCGGCGTGCAACGGCGCCGGCGTGGTGGTCATCAGCGACCCGAAGAGCGCGACCGCCGAGCGGCTCGAGCAGGTGGTGCGAGCGCTGGCGCGGTTCGGCTACGTCGTGGTGTCGCTGGCGGTGTCCGAGGGCGGCGACGCCGCGATCGAGGATCTGCAGGCGGCGATCCTGTCGGTCAAGGAGCTGGCCCGCGGCAAGATCGGCGTGGTCGGCGTCGGCGAGGCCGCGACGGTGGCGCTGGCGGCCGCGGCGGTGCTGCCGCAGATCGACGCGGTCGTCCACGCCGGTGGCCGGCTACCGGGCGCGGAGGCGCGGCTCGGCCGGGCGCGGGCCGCGGTGCTGATCCATCAGGCGGCGCGCGGCTCGGCGCTGTCAGCCGACGATCTGACCGCGCTGCAGACCCGGCTCAAGCGCTCGAAGGCGCCGCTCACGATCCGTCGCCACGACGATACCGACGAAGGCTTCTTCGGCGGGATCACGGTCGAGGCGATCGTGGCCTGGGCTCAGACCCGCGACTTCCTGACGTTCGTCCTGACCTGACCGCCCCGGCGCGCGCGGTCAGGCGAGGCGGCCGCCGACGCTGAGCGAGCCACGATCGACGTACTCGGCCTTGGCCGCGCGCTCGAGCTGGTCCTGGCCGATCGGCTTGCCCTCGCGCGCCGCGAGGTAGGCGGCGCGCAGCACCACGTTGCGGATGAAGCCGCCCGACAGCTCGTAGCGGGCCAGCTTGGCGAAGTCGATCTTGCCGGTGGTCGGCGCCTCGGTCGGGATCATCCGCCGCCACAGCTCGGTGCGGGCCTCGACGTCGGGGAACGGGAACGCGATGTTGGCCGACATCCGGCGCATGATCGCGGGATCGATCGCCGACGCCAGGTTGGTGGTGAACACCGCGATGCCCTGGAACTGCTCGAGCCGGGCGAGGATGAAGTTG
>JAYVSF010000032.1:0-6072 GCA_043775605.1 Myxococcales bacterium | reverse complement strand
GCGTCGCGCTGGTCGCGCTCGCGGATCTCGGCGAGGGTCTGCTCGAACGGGGGCGCCTCGCCCTTGCCGGCCAGCTCGGCCTGGCGCCGGCGCGCGCGCTCGTCGTCGGACGCGGTCAGGAAGAACTTGGCCCCGGCGGCGGGGAAGACCACGGTGCCGGTGTCGCGGCCCTCGACCACGACCCCGCCCTGTCCGCCGAGCCGGCGCTGGAGGTCGAGCAGCGCGGCCCGCACCTCGCGGTGGCGCGAGACCTTCGACGACGCCTGCGACGCCTCGGGCGTGCGGATCGCGGCGGTGACGTCGGCGCCGCCCAGCCGGACGTGGTTGGCGTCGCCCTCGAACGCGAAGTCGAGGTCGAGCGCGGCGGCGATGGCTGCCAGCGCCGGCGCGTCGTCGAGGTCGACGCCCGCGGCCAGCGCCGAGATCGCGACCGCGCGGTAGATCGCGCCGGTGTCGAGCAGGCGATAGCCGAGGCGCTGGGCCAGGCGGCGCGCGACGGTCGACTTGCCGGCGCCGGCGGGGCCGTCGATGGTGACCACGATTCCTGACATTGGCCGGACACTAGCACCGGGTTCGGCGTCGGGGACGGGAACGGGGTGCGGATACGGGGCGGGGACGGGACCGGGTGTGAGGACGGATCAGGGACGGCACCGCCGGGCGGGAACGGGGGGCGGGGCTTGGGGGCCTTGGGCTCGGCTTCGCGTACGGTGGTCGGGGTCCCGGCTCGGCTGTGTGGCGACGCTGGCAGACATCGAACCACTCGACCTCTGCCGTTCTGACCATCTCTGCCGTGTGATTCTCGAGAACTCAGCCTTGACGTTGACGACTCATCGAAGTCGCGAAGAATGCACTTGCAGCGATGACCTCGCATACGCGAGACTGACGTCATGATCTGCGAGCAGTCGGTGGACTCTGGCGGGTTGCGGCTTTTGGCCCCCCCCCCCCTCTCCGCGAACTTGACCGTCATTGCCTGATTCTTCAGGTGATCGTCATTGCGACGCTCGTCGGCTGTAGCGGCCGACGAGACCTGGAGTCGCGTACCTCATCGCATGACTGCGAGCGGCTCCTCGATCGCCTGGTCGAGATCCGTATGCGGTCGGTGACGCTCGACCGCGTGCAGCATCGCGCCACCCTGCGCGCGTCGCGCGATGACGGGTTCGTCGAGAGCTGCGTCGCCACGATGCCGCGGCGGCAGGTCCTGTGCGGCCAGGCCGCGACCGACGCCGTGGCCCTCACGGCTTGCTCGCGGCCCTGACCGGCCGCCCGCGCCCTCCTTCCGCCTGCGCTTCAGCTGGACCTCGTACCGTCTGGGGAGTCGAACATGGCAAACTCGAGTCGGATGCGTCACCGCGTGCGCCCACTGTGGCTGAGGCCCGTCGCCGCGCTGGCGGCGTGCTGGACGGCGCTGTCGGCGACGCCGCTGGCGGCCGCGCCCGGCGACATCACCGCGATCCCCGCGCCTACCATCGGCGCCGATCCGCCCAAGGCCAAGGACATCAAGGACGGCGACGTCTCGGTCTCGACCCAGACCGGCGCCCTGTCCTACGCGTACCCGATCACTGTGCCGCCCGGCCGCCTCGGCATGCAACCGTCCTTGGCGCTGGCGTACTCGTCGCAGGCGCCGATCTACGGAGGCATCGCCGCCGGCTGGTCACTGTCGATCCCCGAGATCCGACGCGACACGTCCACGTCGTGGCTGCTCCAGACCAGCCCGACGCCGAATGATCCATCGCCGTGGACGCGCGAGCGCTTCGTGTCGTCCTTGGCCGGCGAGCGGCCGCTCGTCATGGTGACGGAGCCGACACTCAAGGCGGCCGATGTCCTCGCGACCTACCGCGCTCAGAACGACACCGCGTTCGACCGGTACGAACGCATGCCGGAGGGCGCGCCCTATCGCTGGCGGGTGCTGTCGCACAGCGGCGTCACGAACTACTTCGGGGACCTCCTCCTCGCTCCTGACGCGAACAAGGAGTGGAGCCCGCTCACCTCGACCGTCGACGCGTACGGCAACACCGTCGCCTACGAGTGGATCGGGACCCACATCGCCCACATCCGCTACACATCGAACCCGACGACGAGCCCGCCGCTGCCGGAGTTCGCCCACGTCGACTTCGATTGGGGCCCGGCGCCGGCGTGCGTGGCCGGCACCGCGGTCGGTCAGGTCGACGACCGCCGCCTCGGCATCGTGCGCGGCGGCAAGCGCCTCGATACGATCCGGATCACAGCCTTCGCGCCGGGAACCGCGAACCCACCGGCGCTCCACACTCGCGAGCTCGCGCTCACGTACGACGACGCGGCCGCGTCGTGCACTGCCAAGCACGGGCCGATCCTGCAACTACACAGCATCCAGGAGAGCGCGTGGCGCGCCGGCCAGCCGACGGTGACGCTGCCGCCGGTGACCTTCGGCTACAACCGGCTCGAACGCACCTTCGACCAGCCCGTCTACCAGAGCGTCGCGCCGCCGCCTGGGCCCGATGGTGGTGGCTTCAATCTGGGGTGGGGTACGCGCGACGGCGAGTGGCCGAGCGTGGAGTCGATGGTCCTCGACTTCGATGGTGATGGTCTGCAAGACCGCCTGTTCATGGTCGACCGCGACCAGTGCACGTTCGCGTGGATGAAGAACCTCGGCAGCAACGCGAGCGGGGTCATCAGCTTCGGCGCGGCCTCGGCGCCGATCCCGTTGCCGACCCTGCCATGGAAGAACGCGACGTCCGGATCCAAGGGGACGCGCGGGCCGTCCGAGTGGTGTGCCCTGAGCGGCCAGGCCACCGAGCGCGTCAACACGACGGTGGCCGGCTGCTCGGATGCCCACACCATCCTCGCCTACCGCTGGCTCGACCCGGACGGCGACGGCCTCCCCGACCTGGTCACCGCGGTCCACTCGCGGGGCGCGTTCGACGCCAACCTGGAGCCGTTCTTCGGACCGTGGCCGGCGTGCGGCGCGCACGACAACGCGTCCTGCCTCGTGCCCGAGGCCAACTGCTTCGCCGACGTCACCACCTGCCCGTGGGGCTCGAGCTTCGGCACCTGCGGGTTCGACCAGGCGAGGCTGGCCACCTGCATGGCGACCATCCCGCGCGCGAGCTGCGACGCCGTGATCGCCTGGGCGAGCCAGAATCCGACCACGACGTGCGTCGACGGTTGTGTCACCGCGGCGGCGTGCTCGCCCGCGGACGCCGACTGCCTGGCCGCGTGCCAGCACCAGTGCGCGGCCGGCGCCGTGTTCAAGATGTCGACCCCGAGTCTCGCCCCGAACTGTCCGTCGCCGTCGAGCCCGGACCATCACGACATCACGAGTTGCATCGCGACCGCCAACCCTCTGCCCGCCGGCTGCGACGCGACGTCGAGGCCACAGCGACGCTGCGGCCGCTACCCGTGGATGATCTACGACAACCACGGCGGCGGGCAACTCGCCGGCCCGATGCCTCGCATCGTCTACCAGCCCGTGCCGCTCGAGTCCGACGCCGGCGACTCCTCGTTCGGCCCGACGGTCGCGGCGACCAATCACGGCATCCTCGACCTCGACGGCGACGGCCTCCTCGACGCGGTCGTGCGCGGCCGCAGCTACGCCGACGCCGAGACCGATCATCGCCCCGACTACTGGGGTGTCTTCCCCGGCGACGGCCACGGCGGCTTCATCACCACCGCGCCCGTGCCCGATCCCCTGTACGACCTCCCGGCGATGTACTGGTGGATGACGTCGCGTGACGCCCCGGTCAGCGCGTCTGGCTCGCGCGGCCCGCAAGATCCGGCGCACCACGCCAGCGTGCACGTCGACGACTACTTCGACAACGTCGGCGTCAGCACCGTCGTCGACCTCACCGGCGACGGCGCGCCCGACTACGTGTGGAAGACCTCGATCGACGAGTTCGGTCCACACCCCAACCCACCGCGCAACGGGGAGCCGGGCGACGCCGCCACCCTGCGCCTCTTCCCCGGCAACGGCACGAAGTTCGAGTACAACCGGCCCAACCAGAACGACCCGACGCCGATCACTCGCTCGCTCAACCTGAGCCCGCCGTACGTGAGCTACCTGTCGCGCTCGCTGGTCGACGTCGAGGTGAACGGCTCGGCCACCGGCGGCGTCACCCAGGCCCGGCGCTACGACAAGACCCGCCTCGTCGATATCGACGACGACGGCCGCCCGGACGTCTATCACACGGCGCGCCTGAACCCACCCACCGCGCTCGTCCCGAGCTGGGACCTGCCCGCGCTCTACATCAACGGCGGGGGCGCCTTCTTGCCGACCGACGCGATGCCGTCAACGTGGCAGAACTTGCTCAAGCAGGAGTCCTTCGCCTGGATGGGCGGTGGCGCGGCCCTGCCGGGGCACCCGGGCCGGCTGTACTGGGCCACGACGCGTGATCTGATCGACCTCGACGGCGATGGCCTGCCCGAGGCGTGGGGCGGTGACTACGGGCCGGCCTACACCCGCGACAGCAGCCGGCAGCCGCTGCGCCTGTTGAACGCGATCGACAACGGCCGCGGTGGCAGCACGACCATCGCCTACGCGGCGACCACGGACGCCGCGACGGTCACGCAGGACGCGGCGAATCACAAGGCGATGCCGCACATCCAGTGGGTCGTCGCCAGCATGACGACGTCTGACTTGTGGGACGCGGGCGACACCGCGACGACGAGCTACGCGTACAGGTACCCGGCGTGGAAGCCCGACGACCAGGGGCGCTGGGGCTTCCGCGGCTTCGACGAGGTGACGACGACGTTGCCCTCGGGCGCGCGTCAGGTCGACACCTACGGCTTCGATGTCGACTGGAGCGGGCGGCTCAAGGCCTCCAGGAAGTTCGCGAGCGAGGACCCGGCCAACCCGCGCACGATCCACGAGACCTTGTGGATGCCGCTCACGCTGTTCGGCGGCGCGATCAAGACGTTCCACCCGGCGGCCGAGTACTCGTGGACCTGCAACAACGGGCAGAGCGAGTACGCCTGCAAGACCGCCGACTCGGGCCGGACGACGAAGTGGCCGCTGTGGTCGCCCGTGGGCGGTCAGCTCTGGGTGGTGATGGGCTCGTACCTGATGGACGGGCCCGGCTACGACGCCGGCGACCGCCGGACGTTCGAGGGCTTCCACTTCAAGAGCGACGCGACGACCTACCGGCTGCAACCGGAATCGCACTACGCGTTCGTGGCGGTCGATGGCGTGCCGGCCCACGACGCGTGGACCAACTTCACGATGGACACGTTCGACGACGGGGATCGCCACGTCGTCAAGCACTCGCAGTACTTCGGGACCGGAGCCGGCCCCGATGTGTTCAACCCCGCCGAGACCACCTTCGAGTACGACGCGGTCGGGCTGAAGCGGACCGAGCTTCGCCCGCTCCAGCAGCCCGATGATCCCGAGCTACCCAACGGGCTCATGCGTCACTTTGACTACGACGTCACCGGCCGGTTCGTGACGTCGGCGACCAACGAGCTCGGCCAGGTCGTGACCGGCGAGTACGAGCCCGGCACCGGCGCCAAGCTCTGGTCGGAGGGCCCCAATCGGGTCGGCGCGAACCTCGAGAAGACGTGGACCGACGTCGACGGCTTCGGCCGGCCGATCGCGACGTATGTGAATCACGACACCGGTGCGGTCGCGTGGGTGAAGACGCAGGTGTCGCAGACTGCGTACCTCGATGGGATCGCCTACGGGCGGCCGAGCGTCGTCGTCCAGAACCTGATCGACTACGGGTCCACGCCGCGCTGGACGCGCGAGGAGACCCGGCTCGACAGCCGCGGCCGCCCAGTCGAGATGCGCGTGAAGACCGCCGCAGGCGCACCTGACGCGATCACGACCTACGACTACGACCTTCGCGGCGAGCTGATGACCGTGCGGGTCCCGGATCCGTCGGTCGCGGCTGGCTTCGCCAACACCGTCGTCTACAGCTACGACTACGACAGCCTCGGCCGGCCGACGTCGATGCTGCGCCCGGCGCTCAGCGGCGCCGCCAGCGGCGTCACGATGTCGTACAACGGGCTGACGACGACGAGCCAGGAGGTCGCCGGCGGCCAGGGCGGGCCCATGGCGCGGAAGGTGCTCATCAACGACCACCTCGGCCGCCTGGTGGAGGTCCG
>JAYVSF010000031.1:0-7500 GCA_043775605.1 Myxococcales bacterium | reverse complement strand
CCTCCACGTCGACCTGTCGATCGTGGTCAACGGCTTCAACATCGGCCAGAAGGTGCCGGCGGCCGAGCTCACCAGCGCCGCGCGGGCCCGGGGTGGCGCGCTCATCCGCTTCGCCGCCACCGGCGCGACCTTCGTCGACGGCTGACCGGTCGCGCAGCCCGAGGTTGCGGAGCCGGCGTACGTATCAGCGGTACGGGTCGCCGGCGCCGACGGTGGCCCAGGCGGCGACCAGCGCGGCGGCGTGGTGGAGGCGCTCGCCGTCGGGCTCGCAGCCGGGCCAGGTCACGCTCACGCCCGCGCCGTCGACGGTGAGTGGCGCGTCGACCGCGACGGTCAGCCGGTTGACCGTCGGCGTGATCATCGACCGGACCAGCGCCTCGTGCGCCTCGTCGACGTCGATCACGATCTCGCGGGTGCCCGGAGCGGTCCGCGGTGTCAGCGTGCAGCGCAGGTCGACCGCGTGAGGGAAGTCGTGGCGCACGACGGTGCACCAGCCCGGCCGCGGCTCGCCCGCGTGCTCGCACCCGACCCGCACCGGGGTGCCCTCGCTCCAGCCGTCGAAGCCCACGCCGACGGCAGGGAACGCATCGAGCGCACCGAGCTCGCCGCCGAGCCGCGTCGCCGCCGACCGCCAGCCGTCGGCCAGGCGCGCGCTGGCACGCGCGAGCTGCGCGACCGCGGCCATCATCGCCTGCGGAGGATCGAAGTGACCGTCGACCTCGCCCCAGGCCGGCTCGGCGGTCAGCGTGCCGTCCCGGATCACGAACGAGATCCCCTCGGTCGCGAGGAGCGCCCGCCGGACATCGGCGCCGAGCCAGGCCAGGGCCAGGGCCGCGTCATCGGCCTTGATCATGAAGGCGCGGTCGAAGGCGCGATCACCGACGATGACGTCCCGGCCACCGGCCAGGCGGCCGAGCAGCGTCATCAGCCCGCTCGGGAGCAGCGCCAGCCGGAGCCCGGGCGACGTCAGCGCGATGACGCGCTTGCGCTGCGTCGGGATGGTGAGCTCGACGCCGTCGAGGTCGACGTGGGTCATGATCCGCAGCGTAACCGCCGGGACCGCCAGCATCCACGCGTAGCGCGCCCCCGAGGCCGCCCTCGCCTGATCACAGGGTTGGCAGAAACCAACCCTGTGTCATCGATCGATCGGCCCGGCACCGGAGTGCAGGCCCGATCTGTACGCCTCGTCGACCGGCGTCGGTCGCTGCTGCATCTCGTCGCCCTCGGCCGGCTCCATCACCAGGTTGACGGTGACCAGGCACTCGGTGACCAGATTGTTCCACAAGATCTGGACCGCGGCGAACGGCGGCGGGTAGCCGAGCCCGACCGCGAGCAAGAGGATCAGCACCTCGGCGAACGACGTGGTCGCGAGCAGGACGATCGCCTTCTTGATGTTGCGGTAGACCACCCGGCCCTCCTCGACCGCGGCGGTGATGGTCGCGAAGTTGTCGTCGGTGATGATGATCTTGGCCGCCTCCTTGGCGACCTCGGTGCCGGTCACGCCCATGGCCACACCGACGTCGGCCCGGACCAGGGCCGGGGTGTCGTTGACGCCGTCGCCGGTGACCGCCACCACCTCGCCGGCGCGCTGGAACGCCTCGACGATGCGCGGTCGAGCTGTGGAAGGACGTCGTGTTCCGAGTCCACCCGCTCACCGACCTCGACGCCCGCGCGATGCTCGAACAGCTCCGCGGCAAGGCGCTGCTCGACGGCTTCCGCGATGGGCCGGTCGCCGACCGCGCCGCCGTGATCGACGTGCTGCTGCGGGTCGACCGCCTGATCGGCGACCTGCTCGAGGTGGTCGAGCTCGACATCAACCCGCTGGTCGCCCACGGCCCGGGGCTGGGCGCGCTCGCCCTCGACGTCCGGATGCGCGTCGGTCCGTGAATCAGCCGACGTGGCGCAAGGCGAGGGTCGGGTCGTCGGCCAGGCTCGCGCCCAGCCGATCGATGCGGGCCTGCAGGTAGGGCGAGAACTGGCCGCGGTAGCGGTCCCAGAGCTCGAGGCGCTGCCAGTCGTCGCCGGTGACCTGGTGCCGACACTGCACCGCGCAGCAGTCGCAGGCGAACTCGTCGTACGGCGAGCCGTCGCTCATCGCGTAGTCGAAGCAGACCTCCTCGCCCCGCGCGATCGCCCGTCGGGCCACCAGCGAGAGCTGCCCGCGCAGCCCGGCGTTGGGATCGCACGAGTGATTGAACCAGTCGCCGGGGCCCTCGACCGCGGACACCACGAATAGATCCTCGTCGACCTGGAGCGCGACCCGGCGCGAGCCGGGCCCGGCCTGGAACAGCTCGTGGCCCGAGACGATGTCGCCGCCGAACACCGCGAGCAGCTCCCCGGCGGCGATCGGCTGCGCGGCGATGACCGCGTGCTCGCCTCGGCGAGGGTGGCGATGGCCGATGAGGGTCGGCGCCGTCCAGCAAGAGGGCCTGGGGTTGATCGACTCGCGGACCGGGAGCGGGCGCACCGTCGCGTGATGGTAGTGGATCCCGATGACGATGTGGGCCCCGCCGATCGCTTGCTCCGCCATCACCGGTCGGGATAAGCACCGCGGGCGATGACCCTGATCCGGCTGTTCGACGAAGTTGCCGCGGCCCGGCCCGACGCCATCGCCGTGACCTCGACCCGGGGCACCTGCTCGTACGCGGCCCTGCGGCGGCGCGCCGACCGGGTGGCGCGAGCGCTCCGGGCCCGGGGCGTCGGGCGCGACACGCCGGTCGGGATCGGCGTGCCACGCTCGGTCGAGTCGATGGTCGCGGTCCTCGGCGTCCTGCGCGCCGGCGGGGTCTACGTCCCGCTCGACCCGGCCTACCCGATCGAGCGCCAGCGCTGGATGGCCGCCGACGCCGACCTCGGCGCGCTGGTGGTCGACCGCCGGCAGGCGCCGGTGCCCGACTGGCTGCCGCCGGCCGCGATGGTCGACCTCGCCGACCTCGACCTCGCCGACGACGATCTCGACGACGCCGGGCCGCTGCCGACCCCGAACGTCGGCGCCGACGACCTGCTCAACATCCTGTACACGTCGGGCAGCACCGGCCGGCCCAAGGGAGTGTGCGGCACCCACGGCGCGATGCTCAACCGCCTGCGCTGGGGCTGGGCGGCGCTGCCGTTCGCGGCCGACGACGTGGTCGGCCACCGCAGCTCGCTCAACTTCGTCGACGCCGGCCCCGAGATGTTCTCGGGCCTGCTGCGCGGCGTGCCGACCGCGGTGGTCTTGCCCGACGAGGTGACCGACCTCGGTCGGCTGGTGGCGGCCCTCCGGCGCCACCGGGTCACCCGGCTCACGGTGGTGCCGTCGATCCTGGCCGCCCTCATCCGGGCCACGCCCGACCTCGGCCTCGCGCTGGCCCCGCTCCGCACCTGGATCTCCAGCGGTGAGGAGCTGACCCGACCGCTGGTGGAGGCCTTCCGGGCCGCGCTGCCGACCGCCACCCTGGTCAACCTCTACGGCACCACCGAGGTCACCGGCGACGTCACCTGCGCGGAGTTCGCGCCGGGCGCGCCGCTGCCGGCCGACCGGGTGCCGATCGGCGCCGCGATGGCCGACGCCGAGCTGCTGGTCCTCGACGGCGAAGGTCGGACGGTGGCCGACGGCGAGACCGGCGAGCTCCACGTCGGCGGCCCGGTCCTGGCCCGCGGCTACCACCAGCGTCCCGGCGAAGAGGCGGTGCGGTTTCCGCGCCACCCGCTGCGGCCGGGCGCGCGGGTGTTCCGCACCGGCGACCTGGTCCGCCGGGCCGACGGCGTGGTGACCTACCTCGGGCGGGTCGACAACCAGATCAAGCTCCGGGGCATCCGCATCGAGATCGAGGAGATCGAGCGGACGCTGCAGGCGAACTGCCCGACGGTGGTCGAGCTCGCGGTCGTGGTGGTCGGCGAGCAGCTGGTCGCGTGCGTGACCCCGACCGAGGTCGACCTCGACGAGCTGCGGGCGACCGCGCGCCGGCTGCTACCGGCGGCGATGGTGCCTGGACGGCTGGTGGCGCAGGCCGCGCTGCCCCGCCTGCCCAACGGCAAGTTCGACCGCCGGGCCGTGGCCGCCGCGATGATGGCCGCCCGCGAGCTCGCGCCGACGCGCCGGCCGCAGACCGCCACCGAGCGCCGGGTCGCGGCGCTGTGGTCGACCTTGCTGCACCGCGACGACATCGCGCGCGACGACTCGTTCGCGAGCCTGGGCGGTGACTCGCTCGCGGTCGCCGAGCTGCTGGCCGCCGTCGAGGCCACGCCCGGGATGACGCGGCTCGACCTCGGCCTGGCCCGCGACGGCACGCTCGCCGACGTCGCCCGGATCCTCGACGGCGGCTCCGCGGTCCGCGGGCCGGCAACGGTCGACGCCGCGCTCACGATCACGCCGCTCGGGGCCGAGGGCGCCAACGACGACGCGGTGATCGCGATGCTGGTCGAGGGGTCGCAGGATGCGGCGCTGTGCGCGGCGACCGAGCTGCCGGGCGGGATGGACCTCGCGCGAGCCCGGGCCTACTGCCGGGCCAGCGATGGCGTGGTCATCCGCCGCGCCGGCGAACCGGTGGGCGCCGGGCTGGTCCAGCACCAGCCCAACCTCGGGGCCGGGGTCGAGGTGCCGGCCGGCGCCGTGCAGCTCGACGAGTGGCTGCTGCCGCGCTGGCGCGACCAGGGCATCCTCGGCGAGGCCGGGGCCTGGCCGCTGCTCGCCGCGTGGCTGGCCGAGCGCTTCGATCACGAGGTCAGCGTGGTCTGGGCGGACCACCTCGCGATGCTCGCCATCCTCCGCGCCCGCGGCTACACCCGGGTCGGCCGCAGCTACTGGGCCAGCGGCCCCGACGGCGACGGCACCGCCGGCTTCTGCGAGGTGTGGCTCTACGACCTGCGGCCGCACCGCGCGCCGGCCCGCGGTGGCACATGATACAGGCCTCGCAGTCCACGCCTGAGAACCAAGGCCCAGACGGCATCTGACCCGGGGCCCGGGCCGGCGCCAGCCGTGCCGACGGGTGGCCCCGACCATACGTCGGTCGCGCTCGGGCGTGGGCCGGCGGGCGAAAATGCTCATTCCCGCGCCGTCCGCCCGGGGCCCTGCGGTAGCCTCGGCGGGGGCCCATGACCAATCCGCTCGAAGACGCGCTGACCCGCGCCCTGTCCATCCGGCTCAACCTGCAGATGACCCTGTCCAACCTCCCGATCGTGGAGGAGTGGATGGACATCCACCTCGACCGGTGGCTGGAGCACATCCCGACCCCGCCCGAGATGCCGCCCGGCACCAGCGTCAACTTCCTGGCCATGCTCGGCTCGGATCTGCGCCGGATGTGGTGGGGCGCGTGGGGCGATCCGTCGGCGATGGTGCCCAAGCTCGCCGACTACCTGAAGCTGTGCAACATCGCCAAGAGCGACGCCGCCGTCCTCGACGCGATGGGCGAGCACCTCGAGCCGAAGCAGGTCGGGCCGTGGGTCGGCGTGTGGGGCGGCAAGGTCACCACCGGCTGGCACTTCTGCGATCCGATCGACTGGGCCAAGCTCGAGCCGCTGTTCGGCACCCACGAGGCCAAGTTCCAGATCAAGAAGTGGGTGACCGATCACGGCGTCCTGCGGCTCGAGCGCTTCGGCCAGGCCATCGGCGACAACGCCTACTCCGAGCTGGAGTTCGCGGTGCCCGGCGCCAGCGTCACCGCGCAGGTCGACACCCTGGCCGACGGCTTCAAGCACTTCTCGGGCGGCGAGCTGCCGCCCGCCGTGGTCGACCTCCTGCGCAGCGCCTCCCACCCGGCGTTCGCGCTCAGCGTGCGCATCCGCGGTGGCCAGGTGGTGCGGACCGCGGCGATCGCGCCGTCGCTGCCGGTCGAGCCGTTCAAGCAGCTGTGCGCCGAAATGAAGACCACGATCGCCGAGCGGCTCGAGCCGGTGATCAACACCCTCGCGCGCGAGGGGCCGAGCCGGGTCGAGATCGGCCGGGCCGGTGACCGCGGCGGCGTCGACATCTACGTCGAGCCGACCGAGTCGGCGCCGCGCTTCCCGCCGGCGGCGCCGCCCAAGCAGGCCAACTGATGGCCAGCGTCGCGACCGCCGCCGGCGGCGGTGCGGTCCGCGACGCCGCGATCCTGGCCAGCGACGACGACCTCACCCGCCAGTGCGAGCTCGATCGCTACCGGGCCAGCGGGCCGGGCGGGCAGCACCGCAACAAGACCGAGAGCGCGGTCCGCGCCCGCCACCTGGCGACCGGGGTCGCAGCCCACGCCGACGACAGCCGCTCGCAGCACGAGAACCGCGGCCGGGCCCTGCGCCGGCTGCGCATGAACCTCGCGCTCGAGCTCCGGGCCGCGGTCGCCATCGACACCTTCGCGCCGAGCGCCGCGCTCGCCGGCCTGATCGCCGCCGGCGCCGCCGCCCAGGGCGAGCGCACCCGGCAGAAGCCCGAGTTCTGGCTCGCCGCCGCCCACCTCCTCGATCTGTTCGTCGCATGCGAGGCCGAGGTCGCGGTCACCGCCGGCCACGTCGGCCTCGGCACCGCCGCCCTCGCCCGCCTGCTCACCTGCGACGACGCGCTACTCCGGGTCGCCAACCAGCACCGCGCCCGCCGCGGCCTGCGCCCCCTGCGGTAGCGGCGGAAACCGGCGCGGACCTCGCCGCGGGCGAGATGATGGGGCAGCGGCTGCCGCTGCGCTGGACCACGGCGTCGGGGTTGGAGTTCGGATTTGGAGTTCGGCTTGAACAAAGGTCGCGCGGTCTGCGAGGCCGGCCTCGGCGGCGCGGGCGACCAGCTCGGGATTGGACTCGATGCCGTGCGCGCGCGCCCCGCGGCGGGCGGCCGCGAGGACCATCGAGCCATCGCCGGCGCCGAGATCGATGACGTGGTCGTCGTCGCCGATCACGCGCCACGACCGGGCCGCTGTCATCGACGACGTGGGCGACCGTCTCATCGCCGGCGTCCGAGGACACCCGCGCCACCAGGCCATCGATGACGACCAGCTCGGTTACCGGTTCGACCGCCCGCACCCGGTGATGATATCCGCCGAGCTGCCTCAGCCGACCGTGATCAGCCGCGAGGTCGGGACCTCCGCCTGGTACGCGATGCGCGGCCGTCCGCTCGGCCGGGGTCAGTGAATGCCCGTGCTCTGGACCACGGCGTCGGGGTTGGTGATGCCGAGGCTGCGCACCGCCGCGGCCCACATCTCGTCGGGCGCGAGATCGAAGATCAACCGCGGATCGACGTCGGCGTGCAGCCACGAGCCGGCGGCCATCTCGCTGGCGAGCTGGCCCGCGCCCCAGCCTGAGTAGCCGAGCAAGAGGCGGATCCGCCGCGGCGGCCGTGCCGCCAGCGACCGCAGCCGCTCGGGCGAGGTCGACAGCGCCAGCCCGGGCGCGATGGTCGTGGTCCCGCCGCCGACCTCGAGCGTGTCGAGGTCGGTCACCGGCTCGTGCAGGACCCAGCCGGTCGACGGGCTGACCGGGCCGCCCGACCACACCACCGCCTGGTCGTCGCCGCTCCACGACATCTCGAGGCTGTCGAGCAGCTCGCTGGCCTTGATCGGG
>JAYVSF010000030.1:0-6321 GCA_043775605.1 Myxococcales bacterium | reverse complement strand
CTAGAGCACCGATCAGTTTCCCGCCTCAGGAAAATCGATCGGTTAGGCGAGGCCGATCGACAGCGCGTTCGGGATCGTGATCCTCTGCCGGGGCGATGGCCATCAAGCGCTGGAGTCCGAGTCAGATCGTCAGCCGCCAGGAGAAGTTCATCCTGGGGCGGCTCAAGCGCAACGGCCGGCTGTACGCGTTCCTTCGGCAGCACCGCGACCAGCTGTTCGATGACGCGTTCCAAGGCGAGCTCGAGTCGATGTATCGCGACACCGGCGCCGGCAAGGACGCCCATCCACCCGCGCTGATGGCGATGGTGTTGCTGTTGCAGTCGTACGCCGGCGCGTCGGATGCGACGGCCGTAGAGCTGTCGCTGCTCGAGGCGGCGCGGCTGGGCGCCTTGCCGCGCGGGGCCTATGCCGCCTCGAAGCAGCGGCTGCGCGGCGCGGTGATCGAGCTCATCCGCGCCGGCTTCGAGAACGACGTCGCCCGCGCGCTCGGCAAGTAGCTGGCCTCTACCAGCCGGGCAGTGCGAGCCGGCCCGGCGAATTGTCGCGTTCATCCGGTTGCGTCTGCCGCCCCAGCGAACACACTGTCAGGCCCGATGGCGAAGTCGATCGACCGCGTCGACGAGGAGCTGGCCGCGG
The DNA here is from genome assembly GCA_043775605.1 of Myxococcales bacterium. GTDB lineage: Bacteria > Myxococcota_A > Polyangia > Haliangiales > Haliangiaceae > UBA2376. The sequence goes on along the minus strand of JAYVSF010000030.1, from coordinate 5,685 downwards.
TCGGCGCGATCCTGGTCGACGACCGCCTGCTGCGCCGGATCATCAAGCGCCACCGCCACGTCCCCGGCCTCGGCCTCCAGGTCCCACACGCCGACAGCTACGCCCTGCCGCGGGCCGAGCTGATGACCGTGATCGATCCGGCCGAGCTGCCGGTGGTCATCGACAAGCTGCCCGAGCGGGTCGCGGTCATCACCGGCCGCCGGGCCGAGCTGGCCCGCGGTCGGGCCGGCGCGTGGTCGACGGCGTGGCGCGCGATCTTCCACGCCCACGTTCACCACGTCTTCGACGCGCTGGTCGCTGGCGGTGGCCTGGGCCCGGCCGCGATCCGCCAGCGCATCAACGCGATCGGCCAGACCGAGTTCGACGAGGCCCGGCTGGTGCTGCGCCAGGAGGATCTGTTGTTGCCGCCGGGCGACGATCCCGGCGCCTACGTCGAGTTCGTCGCGCTCTACCTCGAGCTGCGCCACTTCGCGCCGCGGGCCCTGGCCCAGACCTTCCCGATCCTGCACGGCGCCAACCTGGTCGACGAGACCATCGCGCTCGATCTCGACGCCGCTCTAGTCCTGGCCGCGGCCCGGCCCGAGCGTGCTCCGGCGACCCCGCTGGTCGACGGCGCCCAGCCCGACGGCGCCAGCAAGAACTCGCGGCCGCCCCCGCGGGCGCCCAAACCGCGTTGATGCGCCTTATGCTCATGCTCATGCTCATGCTCATGCTCCTGTACGGCTGGGAGCTGATCGTCGACGGGCGGACCGCGCGGGTCTACAAGGAGCGCTGGCACAACCGCGCGCTCCTTGTCGCAGCGGACCTCGGCGCCCTGCAACGAGCAGCCCTCGACGTCGAGCCAGCGGCCGCGCTCGAGATCGCCGGCCAGCGCGACGTCGGCGGCGCCGCCGTACGACGAGCACACCAGGCGATGGTGCTCGACGGTCGGCGCGTTGCCCGAGTGGGCCCACATCCAGCCGATCGCGTGCCCGCTCAGCCCGGCCAGCAGCCCGAGCGCCGCGCCCAGCATCGCCCCAGCGCCGGTGCCGCTGCCCAAGCCCAGGGTCATGCCCAACAGCAACCCGATGATGCCCGTCGTCATGGTCGACTCCTCGTGTGGGCTCCATCATGCCCATGGTCGGTTCACCCCGACTTGATCGCGATCAACTCGCCATCGCACGCTGACGATCAGGACGAGCGCGCCCTCGGCGTCACGGCGACGAGCTGAGCTGCGCGCGCAGGCAGGCGATGGCCGCGTCGCGCTTCGCGAGATCCTGTTCCCACGGCAGCTCGGCGCCGGTGATCTTCGCCAGGTAGAACGCGGCGAAGTCCTTCACCCGGTAGTGCTTCATGCGCAGCTCGGTCGCCTCCTCGCTGCCGGGGTATCGGTCGCGCGGCGTCGCATCGTCAAGCAGTCCGGTCCAGGCCGGGATCGCCGGGCGGCCGAGCTCGACGACCGCGGCGCCGAGCGGCCCGACGCCATCGCCGCCGTTCCACAGCTTGCCCCACGGGTAGACCGCGTGGACCAGATCCTGCTGCAGCGCGTCCGCGAACGCCTGCGCGGTGGCCGCCGGATCGGCCTTCGCGCCCTCGCTCCTGAGCACCAGCGCGGCGGCGAAGCGCACCGGCGCCGCCCGCCGACCATCGGCGACCACGGCCGCGTACAGCGCGGGGTCCGACGTCTCGGCCCACAGCGCTTGCACCTGCGGATCCGAGGCCAGGCCGATCGCCATCCGGGCGACGTCGACCGCGCCCAGCCGGGTCGCGAGCGCGTCGGTCTGGGGCGAGGAGGTCTGGGGATCAGCTTGCTTCATGGAGGCGCATCCGATCGCGAACACCATCGTCACCGCCAACCGGCAGGGGCGGAACGCTCGCATCACTAGACCTCGCGCTGGATCTTCGTCTCGTCGACGAAGCCGGTCTGTCCGAGATCGGCGCCGTCGACGATCCGCATCCCGTACGAGCCGTGGATGGTGCACAGCGTGTTCTCCATCCGCGTGTTGGCCGGCAGGTCCTTCACCTTGGTCGTCATCTGCATGTCGCTGAACAACGGCGTCGGCGCGGCGTTGACGAACACCATCGGCACCGGGACGGCGACGGTGGCGCCGCCGTCCTGGGTGTCCTTGAGATCGGTGACGAGGACGTAGTACTTGCTGGCGCTGTCGAGGGTCTCGGCCTCGACGTAGTTCTTGCCGTCGAGCTCGTACTCGTCGAGCTGGCGGAGCTTGGTGCCCTTGGCGACGTCGACGGCAGTCATGGCCGGCGAGCTCTTCGCCTTGGCCGGATTGGCGGTGACCTCGAGCGTGCCGCGGGTCTTGGCGCCGTTCCACAGCTTGGCCGACGCCAGGAAGTTCTGGGTCGGCACGCCCATCGACGCCAGCTCGATGTCGGCGATGGTGACGTCGGTCGCGGTGGCGTCGGCCTGGTAGCCCCACTTCACGCTGCCGAAGTACTTCTCGGCGTCGTGGCCCTCGAGGCCGAGCGCGGCGGTCTCGAACGACTTGCTGCCGCCGTTGGGCGCGTCGTAGAGGGCGGCCTCCTTCTTCTTCTTGTCGGCGCCCTCGGTGTACGCGTAGCCGAGCTGGAACGTCGCGTTGCCGGTCGGGCCGACCGAGGTCGGATCGGCGGTGGTGTTGTTGTCGGCGGCGGTCTTGTCGAGGCCCTCGCCCGCGCCGGCGTCGACGTTGGGCGCGCCATACACCGGGTTGTTGCGGGTCGAGATCCGGTCGTGGGTGTAGCCCTCGGCGCCGCCCGATTGCACGCGGCGGCCCTCCTTGGTCGGATCGATCGCGGTGTGGCTGGCGTCGGCGTGGGTGACCTTGACCGACTGGGTCAGGCCGATCTTCTTGGCGTCGATCTTGGTCTCGTCGGGATGGAACTCGACCACCGCGTCGACGCCGTCCTTGGCGGTGGTCTTGGCGAACGTCGTGCTCTTGAACGTGCCGTAGTGGGTCGGCACGTCCTTGCGCTGCACCTGATGCTGGACGCCGGTGGTGCCGCCGCCGGCCATCTGCTCGAGGAGCGGCTCGGCCGATCGTCCGGCGACGACCTCGGCCGCGACCGCGTCGGCGTGCTGCTCGTAGACGTCGCCGGCCTGACCGACGCCGCCTTTGAGGTGGACGCCGCGCGCCTGCTGGACCACATGGGCCGCCTCGTGGGCGGCGAGCCCGAGCTCGGGCGCCGTCGCGAACGCGATCGAGTTGCCGGTGGCGTAGGCCTCGGCGCCGATGGCTGCCGACGCATCGGCGGCGGCGCCGCCGACGTGGGCGCGGACGCCCTCGACCACCGGCGCGTACCTGCCGAAGCTCGCGGCGATCGTGTCGCCGTGGGGCAGCGCGCCGCCACCGCCGCGGACGCCGTCGCTGGCGATCGCCTGGGTCTCGTCCTCGCCGGTGGCTGCCGGCGCGACCGCGCGGCGCTGGACCAGGCCGTCGGTCGGCGTCCGCTTGCCCGGCGCCTTCTGGGCCTGGGCGCCCGACGTCATCTCGCTACCCTGATGTGCTCGATTAAGTCCACGCACAGGCCCCCCCCCGATGGCCGCCACCCTCATTGTACGTGGTCGCGCGGCGCCTCGCCCCCTGCAGCTTCGCGAAATGAGCCGGCAAGCGACGGTCGTCCGCGCGCCGGACACGAATCCGCGGCCTTGCACCAGCGCGCCCGGCAGCATTGGTGAGCCACGACACGGCCCCTAGCGGTCCTCGTAGACGTGCCAGATGCGCAGGATGAACAGGTCGTCGGGGCGGAGCTCGTACCGCAGTTCGTAGTCGCCGAGGATGAGGCGGCGCACCTCGCGCGGATCGAACTCGGGCAGACGCACACCGATGCGGGGGTGACGGGCGAGCTGCTTGGCGCCGGAGACCAGGCGCCGGACCGCGCGGGCGGCGGCGCGGCGATCGACCGACTCGAGGAACGCGTGGAGCCGGACCAGGTCGCGATTGGCGCTGCTCGACCAGCGGAGGGCCATCAGCGGCGACGCTTCGAGGCGGCGGGCTTGCGGCGGGCGGAGCGGGTGAGCGAGGCAGCCCACGCCTCGACGTCGGCATGGTCGACGAGGCGTTCGGCGTCGACATCGTCGAGCGCCTCGCGGGTGAGCTGGAATCGCTTCTGCTCGAGGTCGACGTAGCGGGTGAGCGCCTCCTTGACGACCCAGCCGCGCGGCCGGTCCAATCGCTCGGCGATCCGGTCGACCTCGCGGGCGAGGCTCGAAGGCACGTGGGCGGTCAGCACTCGTTCGGTCATCGTCACCTCAATCGATCCGAATCATCTCGAATCAAACCGATTGATACCACCCGCTCGCCGTGACGGCAACCGCGCGGCGGGAGGCTACCTCCAGGGCGGGCGAGCGGCCCCGGTCGCCAGGAGCATGGGGCATCACCGCGATCAGAACGTCAGGCGGAACAGGGCGCCGCCGCCGGGCCGGGCCAGGGCGGTGATCGCGCCGTGGTGGAGAGTGCGGGTTCGATCGGCTGGTCGCGTTCTCCTGCAAGGGGCGGGCGGTGTGCCCGTCGTGCCGGGGTCGCCGCATGGCGGACGCCGCGGCCCACCTGGTGGATCGGGAATGCCCCCGAACTCGCGGCCGCCCCCGCGGGCGCCCAAACTGCGTTGATGCGCCTTATGCTCGTCGAGCAGGTGCTCGGCCGCTTCCCGTCCGGGCCCGCGTTCTGGCAGCCGCGAGCCCGTGCCCCTCTCGCTCTCCGAGTTCCTCGACGTCGTCGAGGCCGCCGAGCGGACCGCGCCGCTCGTGCGCCACCGCAACGTCGCCATCGTCCAGGTGCTGTTCACCACCGCGCCGAGGCGGATCCGATCCTGAGCTGAGCGGCCTGCCGGCCTTGCGGTGAGGCGGGGAGAGGATCAGCCTCGGGTTCATGCCGAAGAAGCCACGGGTCGTCCGCGTCGTCGATGAGCGGGCGTTGAAGATCGCCGCGATGATCGATCAGGCCGTCGATGAGCGGGTGGGGCCGAACGCAACGTTCGAGGAGCGACAGGACGTGGCTGCTGCAGTTGCGGCCGAGGTGTTCGCGGCGCTCCGCGAGGCCGGCGAGCTGGGACCGAAGGCGGGGAGCTGACCGATGGGCGCCCGGCCGGTGCGGTTGATCAGCGACGTGGCCCGCCGCCTGGGTGCCATGATCGACGCCGAGGTGCGACAGGCGCTCGGCCCGAACGCGACCTTCGAGCAGATCCAGGACGCGGCGGCCGGGCTCTCGAGCGACGCCCTGTGGTCGCGCGAGCAGGCCCACCTGCTCGAAGCGATCACGACCGCCGAGGAGGTCGAGGTCGATGGCCGCCGGTATCGCCGACTGGAGCAGCCGTCGTCGGCGTCGTACCGCGGCCGCTGGGGCGGGAGAGGACTGGGCTTGATCCACGACGAGTACGCGCGGGTCAAGGACCAGCGCGGCCTGCTGCACACCGCGCTCGGCTACGCCCACCGCCAGCGCGCGGCCCTCACGACGTTCTTCGAGGACGGCCGGCTCGGCCTCGACAACAACGCCAGCGAGCGCGAGCTGCGCCGGATCGCCGTCGGCCGCAAGGCCTGGCTCTTCGTCGGCAGCGACGACCACGCACAGGCCGCCGGCAACCTGCTCACCTTGATCGCCTCGGCCCGTCTCCACGGCCTCGACTCCGAGACCTACCTCCGCGACCTCTTCTGCGTCCTGCCCCAGTGGCCGCGCGACCGCTACCTCGAGCTCGCCCCCCGCTACTGGG
>JAYVSF010000029.1:0-3612 GCA_043775605.1 Myxococcales bacterium | reverse complement strand
AACCAACCCTGTGTTGTCGATCGATCGGCCCGGCACCAGCGTGCCGGCCCGATCTGTACGGAAACAGAGCCGAGGGTTGGCCACCGCGCCCCGCCGTGTCTTCGAAGACCCTATTCTGGCCAACCCTCTCAGGGCGCGCGCGGGCGCCAGCCGTCGAGGAGCTGGATGTAGTTGAGCCGCTCCCAGGCGTGCGGATCGGGCGACGAGTGCTGATCGAGCACGCCGCGGGCCTCGGCGCTCGAGCGGTAGCCCTTGTCGCTGAGCCAAGTTTCGAGCTCGGCCCGGCGGTTGAAGACGGTGACGCCTCTGGCCCCCGCCTGCTCGAGCCGGCGCACGAACGCCCGCACCGACGCGTAGAACGGCGTCAGCTTGATCGTCACCGGCACCGCGACCGCGGCCACCACCGAGGCCACCACCGCGAGCTGGCGGTCCTCGATCGCGGCTCCCGACTCGTCGGGCGAGGTCGCGACCTCGTACAGGTTGAGTTCGAGCGCGCTGGCCCCGGCGTCCTCGAGCCGCCGGGCGTAGCGGGTCCAGCCGCCTGGGCTGGTGCCGTTGAGCGAGGCCAGGACCGGGACGTCGACCCGGGCCCGCAGCCGCGCGAGCTGGGCCAGGTACGGCTCGACGTCGAACGAGCGGACGTCGACGTCGGGGGCAAGGCCGCCCGCCGGCCCTGGGCCACCGCCTCGATCAGGCCGCAGGCCACCTCCTGGAACAGCGGCTCGCCCGACGAGCCCGGCTCCTTGGTCCGATCGAGGATCGCGAGCGAGCGCGCGGTCGCCGGCAGCGCCGCCAGCAGGTGATCGAGCGACCACGGCCGGACCAGCCGGACCTTGAGCACGCCGACCTTCTCGCCGCGGGCGACCAGATGATCGACGGTCTCGTGCGCGCACTCGGCGCCCGAGCCCATCATGATGATGACCCGCTCGGCCTCGGGATCGCCGACGTAGTCGAACAGCCGGTAGCGGCGGCCGGTCAGCGCGGCGAAGCGCGCGAAGGTCGCGTCGAGCGCGGCCGGGAACCCGGTGTAGTACGGCTCGCCGGCCTCGCGCGACTGGAAGAAGACGTCGGGGTTCTGGGCGGTGCCGCGGATCGACGGCCGATCGGGATCGAGCGCGCGCCGGCGATGGCCGGCGATGGCCGCGGGATCGATCAGCGTCCGCAGCACGTCGTCGGCGAGCGACGCGACCTTGGTGATCTCGTGCGAGGTGCGGAAGCCATCGAAGAAGTGCAGCACCGGCAGCCGCGCCGCGAGGGTGACGGCGTGGCCGACCGCGGCGAGATCCTGCGCCTCCTGGGCGTTGCCCGAGCACAGCAGCGCCATGCCGGTCGAGCGCGCCGCCATGACGTCGGAGTGGTCGCCGAAGATCGACAGCGCGTGGGTCGCGAGGGTGCGCGCGGCGACGTGCATGCAGAGCGGCGTGAGCTCGCCCGCGATCTTGAACATGTCGGGCAGCATCAGCAGCAGGCCCTGCGACGAGGTGAACGTGGTCGCGAGCGCGCCGGCCTGCAGCGCGCCGTGGACCGCGCCGGCGGCCCCGGCCTCGGATTGCATCTCGACCACGTCGGGGACCGCGCCCCACAGGTTGGGCCGCTTCTCGGCCGACCAGCCATCGGCGTGCTCGCCCATCGCCGACGCCGGCGTGATCGGATAGATGGCGATGACCTCGCTCAACCGGTACGCGACGTCGGCGACCGCCTCGTTGGCGTCGAGGGTCTTCCAGCGCGGTGCGGCGATTGCGCGTTCGTCAGCGCGCGACGCAAGGTCTGCGGCCGATGGCGCAGATCCGGGAAGGGACTCCATGGTCTGCGTGCATTTGCAGCTTCTGCGCCAGCCCCGAATCGTCGGACCTCGTCACGGGGTCGCGAGAGGCCAGCGCTGGTCGTAGTAGTGGCCGGCGCCGACGTTGGTGACGGTCGCGGTGACGATGACGACGCCGTCCGCGCGGCGCCGGGCCTTGACGCCGACGTCGATGGCCTGGCGGAAGGTCTCGGGATCGTGCACGCCCTTCCAGGCCCGCCGCCCGCGCGGCGCCGGGCCTTGACGCCGACGTCGATGGCCTGAAGCGGGGTAAGCTCGCTGCGCCATGGCCCAAACCGTCGCCGCCGTTCGCGCTGCGCTGCGGGTGATCGGCGCGCCGAGGTCCGCGCCGCTCGAAGCGGCGATGCGCAAGCTGCCTGCCGGACCCGCGCTCCAGGAGACGCGCCTTCGCCTCATCGCGCTGGCCAAGGCCGCACAGAAGACCCGCGAGCCCGCGTATCACGAGGCGATAGGCCTCCTCGACAGGGACCTCCGCAAGACGCCGCGGCTCGTCACGCGCGCCGACCCGCTCTTCCGCAGCGCGCAGAAGAAGTACGCCGCACTGAAGCGTGCGTCCGAGTCGGTGGTCACGCGGTGGGAGTGGTGGTCCGGGCCTCGCTACGAGATCGAGCCGCTCTTTCACGAGCGAAACGGGTTTGCGATGGGCAAGCCGATCCCCGAGCCGAAGACGAAGCGGGCCAAGGACGGCGCGTACGCCTTCGGCTTCGACGAGGCAGGACGTCATATCGTCACGCGCGAGTTCACTTCGGTCGGCTGCAAGGAGAGCGTCTTCGTCCACGCCAAAGATCGCATCGAGCGGTGGGCGTACGGCGAGGACCACGTGCCGATCCACGTCGCGCTCTTCGTCCTCCGCGGCGGCCACCTGCGCGAGGCGCACTCCTCGGCGCGCGCTGGCACCAAGATCGAGCGCTACCGGTACGAATCGGCGACGCTGGTCACCATCGACACCGTGCGCTGGAGCGACGCCGGGTTCTACTCCGAGCGTCTCGTGGTGGTGAGCGACGCGCTGGGGGTAGAGCGGATCGATGGCGAGACCTGCGTCGGCACGTTCATGCGCTGGCAGAGGCCGCAGAGGAGCCAGACCCTCGCGGCGCTGTTCCCGCTCGTGCGCGAGCACTATCTGGCGTTGCTGCTTGCGCGCCTCGCCACGCTGAAGCTCGAGGGTCCGGCCTTCGCCTTGGCGCTCTGCATCGACGGCGAGGCGTTCGACCACCTCATGCCGCCGTCCATCGCGATCGGCCTCGCGGGCGATCGCCACGCGCGTCGGCGGCCCGCCGAGTGGTCCTGGTTCGATCGCGACGAGCTCCACCTGTGGGACGAGCGCATGAAGACGCTCGTGACCCCGCTCAATCAACTCCTCGCCGCCTCGGGAAAACACGCGCTCGCGATGCGCTGGGCGCGAGCGCTCGCCAAGGAGCTCAATCGCGCAACATTGCCGATGCCCCGGACCGCGGACTTCGTCGTCTTCGCGACCGATACCTCGGGCGCCTGAACACCTCGTGCAGGTCGGCATGCTGTTCCAGGGCGCCCCGCGGGAGCGGACGGCGGTGGCACGCCACGCGCGTTGCAATCGTCGCGGCGGTGCTCGAGACTGCCGCTCATGCAGTGGGGTGGTTCTCTCGGTCCCGTCCTCGACGCCCCGTCCGGGACGTCCGTCAACGTTCGCGCCTTCGGGGCCTTCGCGGGGACGATCGCGCACCCCGACGGCGAGGCCATCCTGCAGCCGCTCCTGCTCGAGGCGGTCCGCGCGGCCACCGCTCGCTACACCGGTCCGCTCCTCTCGATCGAGA
>JAYVSF010000028.1:0-28041 GCA_043775605.1 Myxococcales bacterium | reverse complement strand
CGTCCCGATCAACCTGATGCGTCTCGAACAGAAGGCGTCCGACCACGTCGCGCGCCACCCGTTCGGCGTCGTGCCCGTGCTCGATGACAACGGCTTTGTCCTGACCGAGTCGCGCGCGATCATCCAGTACCTCGACGCGCGCACCGCGGCGAACCCGCTGACGCCGACCGCGCCACGAGAGCGCGCGCAGCTGCAGCAGTGGCTGAGCACCGAGCAGGCGTACTTCGCGCCGCCGGCCGGGGTCGCGCGCAAGAACCTGCTCTGGGGCAAGTTCGTGGGCCACGTGCCGGAGCCGGTGGCGATCGCGCAGGCGATCCAGAGCCTCGAGCACGCCTACGACGTCCTCGATCGTGCGCTCGCCGGTCGCGACTGGCTGGTCGGCGACGGCTTCTCGCTGGCCGAGGTCTCGTTCATGGCCGAGCTTGACTCGATGACGACGATCCCCGAGCTCGCCCATGTCGTGACCGCGCGGCCCAGCGTACGGCGCTGGCACCAGCGCATCGGCGCGCGGCCGACCTGGCAGCACGTGCTCGAGCAGAAGCGGGTCGCGCAGGCGGCGATCCAGCGCGCCATGCAACCCGCGCGATAAGCGCCTCGTCGCGCGCCTGCGGGACGGCGCGAAATGAGGCGCCGCCGCTGCACGGCCCGCGGGTGCGGTCGATCCAGCAGACGTGACCACCGATCGAGTCGCAATCCTGGACGGCTCCTGGGACGAGTCCTGGGCCGGGCGCCGCCCGGACCAGCGCGGCTGGCTGCACCGACTCGGCGCGGCGCTCGGGCGCCTGTTCGGCCGCCGCCGCGCGGGCCTGGTCGTGCTCGACCCCGAGAAGCCCCGCGGCAAGGGCGCCCGGCGCACGCGCGAGGTCAGCGACCGGACCAAGCCGATCGATCCCGGCGACCTGATCGACGTCGGCAACGACCGCCGAGCGCGGATCGCGGCGCCCCATTCACCCCCGCCGGCACCGCGGCGCACCGGCAGCTCGCCCGCGGTCCGGGTCGCCGCCACCGAGCTCGGGCGCGACCGGTACGATCCCCTCGACGCGCTGATCACCCGTCTGCTGAGCACGAGCGACGACCCGGCGCCCGCGCCGCCGACCCCGGCCGAGGAGGCCTGGCTCGAGCGGCTGCTGCCGCTGATCGAGTACGAGCTGATGGCCCAGGGCAGCACCGCGGTCGGCTGCCAGCGCACCGCCGATCAGCTCGGCGAGCTGGTCGCCCTGACCGACACCGACTTCAACGGCGCGGTCCGCCTGGTCAGCCGCGATCCGGCCATCGCCGCCGCGATCCTGGCGGCCGCCAACAGCGTCGAGCGTCAGCGCGGCAGCCAGGTCGGCGACCTGCGCACCGCGGTCGCGCGGCTCGGCCTCGCCGACACCCGCCGGATCGCGATCGCGATCGCGACCCGCGCGCTGCACGATCCCGACGGGCCCGCGGTCGGCTCACCGCACCGCCAGCGGGCCGAGCGCGACCTCCACCGGGCGATGACCTGCGCGTTCGCCGACGCAGCCTGGGCCGCGCGCGCCGGCGCGGTCGGCGGCGAGGATCCGTTCGTGGCCGGCATGTTCCACGACGTCGGTCGGCCGCTGGTCCACCGCGCGGTGCGCGCCCTCGAGCGGCGCGGCCGGATCGAGCCGGTGCCGGCCGACGCGCTCACCGTCGTCATCGAGCGCAGCCACGCCGCGATCGGCGCCGAGGCCCTGGCGTCCTGGGGCCTGCCCCGCCGCTTCGGCGAGCTCGCCCGCTACCATCAGGTCGCGGCGCCGCCGGCCGCGCTCGACGGCCCCGACCTCCAGCGACTGGCGCTGGTCTCGTACCTGGTCACGGCCCGGGTCGGCGAGCCGGTGGCGATGGCCGCGGCCCGCCGCGCGACCGCCGCGCTCGGCCTCGAGCGGGTCGAGCTCCGGACCCTCGCGCTCGAGGTCCACGAGCTGGCGCAGCGGGTCACCGACCTGTTCGGCGTCCGCGACGCGCCGACCACATGGGACGCTACGGACGCAGGCCGATGAAGCCCATGTGCACGCCGCCCTCGAGGCCATCGCGCCGGTACGAGAAGTAGCGGCGCGGGTTGCACTTGGTGCACAGCGGCTCGGCGTCGACGTGCTCGTGCAGCACGCCGGCCTGGGCCAGCGACCACACCAGCGCGACCCGCAGGTCGAGGTGATCCTTGTGCGGACCGGCGACGACCAGGCCGGGCAGGTCGCCCATCCGGTTGCGAAACCCGGCCACGACCTCGGGGCCGACCTCGAAGCAGCACGGGCCGATCGACGGGCCGAGCGCGACCCGGACGTCGGCGGCGTGCGAGCCGCACTCGCGCATCCGCTCGACCACCCGGACGGCGACGCCGGCCAGCACGCCGCGCCAGCCCGCGTGGGCCGCGCCGCACACCCGGGCGACGGGATCGGCGAACAAGATCGGCACGCAGTCGGCGGCGAACGCGCCCAGCACCGGGCCGGGGCGATCGCAGACCAGGCCGTCGAACTCGGGCGGCTCGGGCAGCGGCTCGCCGACCCGCCAGACGTTGGTGCCGTGGACGTGCTTGGTGACCTGGAGTTGGGCGATGTCAAAGCCGGCGACCGCCGCGACCCGGGCCCGGTTCTCCGCGACCCTGGGCTGGTCGTCGCCCCACCGGTAGCCGAGGTTGAGCGACGCCCGCAGCCCCTCCGACACGCCGCCGGTCCGCTCGGGGAAGCCGTGGACGAAGCCGCCGGGTCCGTCGGGGATGAGCGGCGAGCGCTGAATCCGGATCGAGTCCGCCATCAGGAGCCTGCCGTCGTGCGGAGTGCGCGCTGCGCGGCGCGACCGGTCGCGGTGTCGGGATCGTCGAGGTCGCGGAGCTGGGCGATCGCCTCGGGAGTGCCGGCCGCGCCGAGCGCGTCGATGATGGACACGGTCAGATCAGCGTCGGGCGCCTCCATCAAGCGCGCGAGCAGCCCGGGCACCGCGGCCGCGGCCTGGCGGCCGATCCCGGCGAGCTGCATGCAGATCTCCTGGTGCTCGTTCGAATTTGGCGGCTCGGGACGCGCGAGCGCGGCGCCGAGCTCCGCGGCTGCCAACGGCAGCGACGTGCCGGTGCGCAGCAGCCCGAACGCCGCGGCCACCCGCACCTCGGCGCCGGGATCGGCCAGGGCCGCCTCGAGCACGGGCCCGACCTGATCGCGCAGCCGGGGCCAGGCGGCGAAGAACTGCACGGCGCGCATCGCGCTCGAGCGGACCCCCACCACCGGATCGGTAGCCGCGAGCGCGCAGACCCGGGGCACCGCCAACTCGATCGGCCGGGCGCGCGGCTCGCCGGAGTCGCCGTCGTCGTCCGGGTCGTCGCTGCCGTCACCCGCGGAGGCGAACGCGGCGACTAGCCAGGCCGCCAGCTCGCGCACCCCGGGGGCGGGGTCGTCGAGCAGCGGCCGGAACCCGGGAATGCTGGCGTCCGGGTCCTCGTCGCGCAGCTCCCAGGCCGCGTCGTAGCGGCTGCGGTCGGTGACCGGCTTGGCGGCGTCGACCCGCAGCCGGGCGACCAGCGCGTCGATCGACATCAGTGGACGCCCTGCGCCGCCAGGAACTGCTCACACTCGAGCGCGGCGGCGCAGCCCGAGCCGGCGGCGGTGATCGCCTGCCGGTACTTCTTGTCCTGGACATCGCCGGCCGCGAACACGCCGGGCACGCTGGTCTCGGTGGTCCCGGGCGTGGTCACGACGTAGCCCTGGTCGTCGAGGGCGAGCTGGCCGCCGAGGAAGTCGGTGTTGGGCTTGTGGCCGATCGCGAAGAACAGCCCGGCGGCCTCGACGTCGCGCTCGATGGTGGTCTTGAGATCACGGACCCGGACGTTGCCGACCACCTGATGGCCCTCGACGCACACTACCTGGTGCGACAGCAGAAACTCGATCTTGGGGTTGGCCCGGGCCCGGTCCTGCATGATCTTCGATGCGCGCAGCTCGTCGCGGCGGTGGACAAGGTAGACCTTCGACGCGAACTTGGTGAGGAAGCCGGCCTCCTCCATCGCCGAGTCGCCGCCGCCGATCACGAACATCGCCTTGTTGCGGAACATCGGCAGGGCGCCGTCGCACACCGCGCAGGCCGACACGCCGCGCTGCCACAGCTCACCGTCGCGGGTGCCGGGCACGTCGTCGCGCTTCGCGGTGGCGCCGGTGGCGATGATCAGCGCCTGGGCCGCGCCCTCGCGCTCGTCGGACGCGTAGCGGAATGGCCGCTGCGACAGATCGACCCGGGTGATGGTCTCGGTGTGGATGACGGTGCCGAACCGTTCCGACTGGGCCCGGAAGCGGTTGCACAGCTCGGAGCCGTCGATGCCCTCGGGGAAGCCGGGGAAGTTCTCGACGTCGGTGGTGGTGGTGAGCTGGCCGCCGGCGGCGATCCCGCCGGCCATGAACCCCTCGAACAGGATCGGCTGGAGGTTGGCGCGGGCGGCGTAGATCGCCGCGGTGTGGGCGGCGGGGCCGCTCCCGATGATGACGACGTTGTCGGCCATGGCCGGCGCAGTCTACTCTGGGCGCCATGGATCGCGAACGACCCCGCAACGCCTTCGCCATGCTCGACGCCTCGCACCGTCGGCACGATCAGATGCTCGATCAACTGCTGGGGGCCGCCGAGCGGCTGGCCAGCGGCGCCGGCCGGGTGCCCGAGATGGAGGAGTGCACTGACGCGGTCGCGTTCTTCGCGCGCTCGGTGCCCAACCACTTCGGCGACGAGGACGAAGTGGTGTTCCCGGCGATCGTGCGCGCCCACCCGCACCACGGCGCGGCGCTTGCCGCGCTGTCGGCCGAGCACCCCGGGTTGATCGCGGCCCACGCCGCGGTCCGCGAGGCGGTCGCGGCGTGGAACGACTCGGTGCCGGGCGCGGTCACAGCCGCCAGCTTCATCGAGCTCGCCCGGGACCTGGCCGCGCGCTACCGCGACCACGCGGTGCGCGAGGACACGCTGCTCGCGACCATCGAGTTCGAGGATCCCGAGGGCGCGATCCTGGCCGCGATGGAGGCCCGCCGGGGCGGTGGGCGCGGCCGGGGTGGCGGTGGTGGCGGCGGCGGTGGACGTAACCGATTGAAATAGTTACGTCCCACGCCTCCCACGACGTCCCACGTGGGACATTCCGGGCCTCCCACGACGTCCCACGTGGGACGTCCCACGCCCCTGTTCAGGCCTTCGAAGCGTCGCTCTTGGCCTTGGCGATCGCCGCCAGCGTCGCCTTCCGGCCACCCGGACGGCCGCCGAGATCTGCGGCCAGCGGCGCCGGCGCGCCAATCTTCCAAATCCGCACCGCCGCATAACCAGCGGCCGCGAACACGGCGATCGAGCACCACTGCGCGAAGGTCAGGCCGACGTAGCGCGGATCCGAGGTGTTGAGCCGCAGGTACTCGAGGAAGAACCGGACCGGGGCGTAGGACATCGTGATCAGCACGGCGATGAACCCGGCCGGATAGCGCCGCTTGCTGAACGCCAGCGGCACGATGATTGCGCACACCAGCGCGAGGTACGAGAGCTCGTACATCGCGACGTTGTGGGCGCGGATCACGCTGGCGGTGCTGGCGAACTCGCTCTCGAGGTGGCGGGCGAGGAGCTCGCGCCGCGGGTAGTCGATGCCGAGCGGCGACGACGTCGCCCGGCCGATGTGATCGTGGACGATGGTGCAGCCCATCCGACCGATCGAGAACGCGATCAGCAATCCGACCCCGGTGGTGTCGAGGATGAGACCCGGGGTCAGGCGCTTCCACCAGGTGAAGAACGCGAGCCCCATCCCGCCGCCGAGGAAGCCGCCGTACGACGAGATGCCGTCCCAGACCTTGAGGATGAGCCACGGGTCGTCGCTCAGCCGCTCGTGCTCGTAGACCAGGGTGTCGAACAGGTGCGCGCCGATGAACCCGGTGACGATCACCCACAGCGTCAGCGACCGCAGGTCCTCGTCGTCGATCCCGAACCGCAGCGAGTACCGGCGCATCACCTCGGCGCCGATCAGCACCCCGGCCGCGACCAGGATGCCGAACGGCTGCAGCGGCAGCGGGCCGAGGTTGAGCGTGTGCAGGGTGAAGAACGGCAGGCCACCGGCGTGGTCCCCGACGACGACCGCCGCGGTCAACGCGGCCAGGAGAGGAGCGAACACGTTTGCAGCCTACACCAAGCCCGGCGCCTTGACCCTTCGCCGCCGCGGTTGCTACGGTCGCGGCCTCCCGCGGAGGCTTCATGCCCGAGATCCTCGTCGGTGGTCACATCATCGCCCGTCAGCTCAAGGCCGAGGGCACCAGCTGCATCTTCACCCTCTGCGGCGGCCACATCGCGCCGATCTACGACGGCTGCCTGCGCGAGGGCATCGACATCATCGATACCCGCCACGAGCAGGCCGCGGTCCACGCCGCCGACGGATGGTCGCGCCTGACCCGGGGCTGCGGGGTTGCGGTCATCACCGCCGGCCCCGGCGTCACCGACGGCGTCACCGGCGTCGCCAACGCCTTCCAGGCGTCGATCCCGCTGCTCGTGCTCGGCGGCGCGTCGGAGCTCCGCTTCAAGGGCAAGGGCGCGCTGCAGGAGATGGAGCAGACCTCGCTGCTGGCGCCGATCACCAAGGCGTCGTTCACCGCCAGCGATCCGCGGCGGCTGGCCGAGTACATCCGCACCGGCTTCCGCATCGCCACGTCGGGCGTGCCGGGGCCGGTGTTCATCGAGTTGCCGTTCGACGTGCTGACCGCGCAGGTCAGCGATCCCCAGTTCCCGGCCCCGCCTCGGCCGTGGCCGGCCCAGCCCGGCGACCCCGACGCCATCGCCCGCGCCGTCGCCCTGCTCGCCACCGCCGAGCGGCCGATGCTGTTCGCCGGCTCGCAGGTGTACTGGGACGGCGCCTGGGCCGAACTGGTGGCCTTCGCCGAGAAGGCCGGCATCCCGGTGTTCACCAACGCCATGGGTCGCGGCTGCATCGATAGCCGCCACCCGTTGGCGTTCGCCCAGGCCCGCAAGAACGCGTTCCGTGGCACCGACCTCGCGATCGTCGTCGGTACGCCGCTCGACTTCCGGGTCGGCTACGGCGCCGGTATCAACGCCAAGGCCAAGCTGATCCAGATCGAGCGCGACCCGACCAAGCTCGGCCAGAACCGCGACGCCGAGGTCGGCCTCCTCGGTGACGCCCGGAGCATCCTCGGCCAGCTCGCGGCCGCGGCCCCCAAGCTCATCGACGGCGGCGGCAAGACCCAGCCATGGATCGACGAGTTGCGCGCCGCCGAGGGCAAGGCCATGGACAAGCTGGCGACCCACGCCGCCAGCGACGCCCGGCCCATCAACCACTACCGGCTGGCCCGCGCGATCGCCGAGGCGATCGACGACGACACGATCGTCATCGGCGACGGCGGCGATTGCGTCGCGCTCGGCGCCAAGCTGCTCCACCGCAACAAGCCGGGCACGTGGATGGATCCCGGCCCGCTCGGCTGCCTCGGCATCGGCGCGCCGTTCGCGATCGCGGCCAAGAAGCTGCACCCGGGCGCCAAGGTGCTGGTGCTGTCGGGCGACGGCAGTTTCGGCCTCAACGGCTTCGACTTCGAGACCTGCGTGCGCTGGAACCTGCCGGTGTGCGTGGTGGTCGCCAACGACGCGGCCTGGGGCCAGATCCGAGGCCCGCAGGTCATGATCTTCGGCGTCGCCCGCTCGCCGGCGACCAAGCTGGCGCCGACTCGCTACGATCAGGTCGTGGCGGCCTTCGGCGGCAAGGGCTACCACATCGAGGATCCGGCCGAGCTGACCGCGACCATCAAGGCCGCGCTCGCCGAGCCGACCGTCACCTGCATCAACGTGCCCGTCGACCCCGACTTCGTGGTCAAGAGCGGCGCGGCCAAGCTGACGGTCTGACGTGGTCTGGGAGCCGTTCGCGCTGGCGGTGGTGTTCGGGCTGGTGGTGTCCGCCGGCCTCTACTTCATCGTGATGTGGCCGCAGGTCGAGCCCGACGACGAGGGCGACGCCGACGACGACGCGGGCGAGGCGGGCGAGGCCACCGTCGAGCCGGTCGCCGCAGCACCGGCGATCACCGACGGCCCCGAGCTGGGGGCCGAGCCCGCCGCGGACGCGTCCCCAGCGGACGGGGCGACGACGCCCGGCACTGAAGACTGAACTGACGAGCGTCGCCTGCCGCCTTGTCCGCAACGCGGACAGTGCGCAACGCGGACAGCGCAGCATCGTCACGCGGCAATCTGCCCGGTGGCATGAGTCGGGGTCCAGCCCTTAGGCTGCCATGCGATCTCATGTCGTCTCGACCACCGTCGTCAGCCTCGCCCTGCTCGGCGCGGTCGCCTCCTGCAAGCGCGCCAAGGCGCCCGACGAGGCTCCGCCCACCCGTCCACCACGCCGACGGCACCGCCGCCGGTCGCCGCGCCCGCGCTCGACGGCGCCCAGGTCAGGGCGATGTTCAAACCAGGACGTGTCGTGCAACAGCTGCCACCTCCTCGACAAGGGTGGCGTCGACGGCCGCCCGCCGACCGGATCACCACGCCCCAGCTGCCGTCATCGGGCAACAAGACGCCGGCGCCGGATCCGTCGTGAGCGGTCCGCTCACGTGCGCACGCCGGCGTCGCGCAGGAACGCGGTGATCGCCTCCCAGGTGACCGCGTGGCGCATCGCGGTGGTCGAGTCCCAGCTGTTGTGCAGCGCGACGATGGCGCCGACGCGATCGAACAGCGGACTGCCGGAGTGGCCCCAGTAGGTCCAGGCGTCGTGCTTGGTCCGGCCGAGGTGCTGCTCGCCGGTGCGCGAGCCCGACCGGTAGCCGCGGATCTGCCCGACCGAGACGTGCCACGGCTGATAGCCGGTGGCCGCACCGTCGGGGGTGCGGGTGCCCGGCTGACCGATGATGACCACGTCGTCGCCGATCGCCGGCGCGGCGGCCGCGACCCGCGCTACCGGCAGGTCACGGGCGCCGTCGAGCGCGACCAGCGCGAGGTCGTGCTCGTCGTCGTAGTGAGTGGCGACCCCCGCGAAGCTGCGACCGTCCGGAAACCGGACGGTGAGCCGGGCCCCGACCGCGTCGACGACGTGGCCGGCGGTCAGGATGAGCCCGGTCGGCGCCAGGTTGACGCCCGAGCCGCCGCCGAGCTTGACGGTCGCCGGCTGGACCGCGCGGATCGCGGCGCGCCAGGAGGGATCGCTGATCGCGGCGTCGACCTTGGCCAGGTAGGGATTGGTGACCGGCGGCGGCGGCGCCAGGGCCGGCAAGGCCCCGGCGATCGCGGCCCGGGCCGACGTGAACACCTTGGCGGTGCCCGGCGACACCGACCAGCGCGCTGCGATGAAGGCCTGGTAGCGATCGAGCAGGCCGGCCAGGCGTGCCCCCGCTGCGGCGCGGTCAGCGGCCGGGGTTCCGGTCACGGCCGCGACCGCCCCCAGCCGCACCGCGACGGTGCCGAACTCAACGATGTCGGCGCGCAAGGTCGGGTTGCTGCCATCGGCCTGCTCCTGGCCCCAGACCACGAAGCCCGGCTCGCCCCGCGGCGCGACCCGCTGGGCCAGGCCGCGCACGCCGACCTCGAGCTCGGTCGCGAAGCCCGCCGGCTGGCGCGCCCGCGCCGGATCGCGGCCGAGCGCGAGGTCGACCAGCCAGGCCCCGTCGGGCCCGCCCGGCCCCGCGGCCGTGTACTCGGCGAGGACGTGGAGGATGCGCTGGCTGCCGGCGAGATCGGGGCGGGCCGCCGCCTGCCACAGCCCGGTCGCCAGATGCGAGTGCAGCCAGCGCGCGGTCTCGGCCTGGTCCTCGCCGGCGCCCTTGGCCGCGTAGTCGCCGACCGCACCGGTCAGCGGCGCCTCGGCCCGCGCCGCCAGCGCGGCCCGATCGGCGGCCGACACCGCCATCGCGGGATACGGCGCGGTGCCCGCGATCGCCTGGGCGAACCGGGCGTCGTCGTCGGTGAAGCTGGTGCCGCCGGCGTGGCCGTCGAGGTGGTGGAATACCTCGTGGTGGAACGTCAGGGGCAGCTGGCCGTCGGTGTAGTAGGCCGCGGCGATCGCGTGGCCGCCGTTCCACAGGCCGTAGTACAGGTAGCCGCCCCAGTCGTCGTCGTAGGGCCGGAAGCCGTCGCCGTGCTCGGACACCAGCGCCGCGAACACGCCGACCCGCTCGAGGCCGAGCTTGCCGAGCCAGCCGGCCGGATAGTGCCCAGCCTCGTCGACGAGGATGCGGGCCGCCGCCAGCTGGTGGGCGCGATCGAGGGTCGGCATGCGGTCGTACCAGGCGCCGTCGGGCAGCTCGGCGCGCGCGAACACCAGCGTGGAGCCGGTGCGGGTCGCGAACTCGCCGCGCAAGGTCGCGAGCTCGTCGGGCGCGGCGGCGGCCGGACCGGCACCGACCCACGGCGCGACGCCCGCAACCAGACCAGCCAGGAGGATCGACAGGTGCGAGGTGCGCATGGGGGCTCCAGAAAGAAGACGGGGGCGACGGGGGCGGGTTGCACGCGCGCCGTCATCGCCAGCGTGCGCCCGATCGACGGCCCGGCCGCGCCGCCGATTCACACCTGACACCACCCTGACAGCGGTCGTGCTCGCGCCCGGCGGCGGCGGCCCGGCCGCGCTATCCTCAGCCATGCTCCCGCGCCCGGCCGCCGCGCTCGCCCTCGCGATCGCCGTCGCCACGCCGGTGGCCGCGCTCGACGCGGCGCCCCCGGCCGGCGGGGATGTCCACGGCCGGATCCTGCGGGTCGAGCACGCCCCGCTCGGTGACGCGCCGACCCGCGGCCCGCGCACCGCGCCGGTGACGATCGAGGTCTTCTTCTCGCCGGGCAGCGAGCTCGGCAACCAAGCCTACCGCCGCGCGCTGGCCGAGTGGCGCCGGCACCCTGCCCGGATCCGCCTGGTCTTCCGGCCGCTGCTGCGTAGCGACGCGTCGCAGTACGTCGCGCCGCTGGCGATCGCCGCCCACGCCCGCGGCAAGTTCTTCGCGCTGATGGACGAGCTGGCCAGCCAGCCCGGGCCGCAGCCGACCCGCGAGGCCGTCCTCGACGCCGCGGCCCGGGTCGGCCTCGATCGCGCGGCCGCCGCCGCCGCCACGATCGACGACGACGCGATCAAGGCCGTGCTCGACGCCAACGATCACCTGTCGGTGCGGGCCCGGGTCGGCCAGCGCGCCGATCTCGTGCTCAACCGCCGGCCGCTGGGGCCGACGCCTGACGACGCCACCCTCGAGAGCGCCTACCAGGCGGCGCTGGCGCTGGCCCGCATCGAGCTCGCCGCCGGAGCGCCCGCCACCGCGTTGCCGGCGCTGGCCGGACGACGGAGCCGCTGCCTCGACGGCCGCGACCGCGACCGGCCCCGCTCCCGTCGCGGGCGCGGCCCCGACGAGCCCGCCGATCCCGACGACGTGGACGACCGCGCGACGCCGCGCACCGGCTGGCACCTCGGCACCCTGCTGCGCGACGGCACCGACTGCCCGGCCGAGATCCCGCCGACCGGCCGCGTCGATCGCCCGCTCGACTACGAGGTCACGAGCGGGCCGGCCGAGCCCCGCGCCGCCCTGCTCGACGCCCCGCTGTCGACGGCCGGGTTGCCGAGCTGCGGTCCGGCCCAGGCCCCGGTCGTGGTCCAGGTGATCTGCAACCTGCGTAGCACCGGCTGCGCCGACCAGTTGCTGCGGGCCCGGCGCCTGGCCATCGACTACGTGCCCTCGGTCCGCGTCGTGTACCGGCCGTGGGTCGACCTCGCCGCCGAGACCGCGCCCCTCGAGCTGCCGCTGGCCGAGGCCGTGATGTGCGGCCAGCGCCTCGGCGATGGCTGGCGCTTCGTCCGCACCCTGCTCGGCCAGGATCGCGAGCAGCCGCGATTCGACACCCCGGCCCGACGCGCCGGCATCGACGCCGACGCCTTCACCGCGTGCGCCGACGCGCCGCCGGTGGCCGCGCGCCAGGCGATCGAGGAGGCCCGCGCCGCCGGCGTGGGCTGGTCGCCGACCGTGGTCATCGGCCAGCGCGCGTACGTCGGCGGCTTCACCGACAACCGGCCGATGGCCGACGTGATCGACGCCGAGCTGGCGCCCGGCCTGCTGGGCGCGACCGACGACGTCGGGGCCGCGGCCGATCCCGGCGTCGACCTCGACAACCGCTGCGACGACGACTGAAGACCTGTCGAACGATGCCGGCTGCGGCGTGGTCCGCTGATCTGAACGAGCGAGTCTGCGAGCGACGATGCTCTGGACAGGCGCAGCCGGCCCGGCCGGCAAGCCGATCGCCAGGAGGTGTCGAGGCCTTGATCGACACCTCCTGACCAGGCCTCGCCAACCCGACGGTTTTCGCCAGCCTTGTCGGCGCGATCGCGACGGTCGCCGGCGTGGTGTCGCCCTCGTTCTCGCGTTAAGAACGGGGGCCGATGACCGAACCGACGTCGCCCGCGCCCGCGTCCGCGATCACCACGATCCAGATCGAGGAGGAGATGACCAGCTCGTTCATGGACTACGCCATGAGCGTGATCGTCGCCCGCGCGCTGCCCGACGCGCGCGACGGCCTGAAGCCGGTGCATCGCCGCGTCCTGTTCGCGCAGAAGGGCCTCAACAACGTCTGGAACCGGCCCTACGTCAAGAGCGCCCGCGTGGTCGGTGACGTCATCGGCAAGTACCACCCGCACGGTGACGCCTCGGTCTACGACGCCCTGGTCCGCATGGCCCAGGACTTCTCGATGCGCTACATGCTCGTCGACGGTCAGGGCAACTTCGGCTCGGTCGACGGCGATCCGCCGGCGGCCATGCGCTACACCGAGTGCCGGATGTCGCGGCTGTCGTCGGAGCTGCTGGCCGACATCGACAAGGAGACCGTCGACTGGCAGCCGAACTACGACGACAAGGAGGAGGAGCCCACGGTCATGCCGACCCGGGTGCCCAACCTCCTCATCAACGGCGCCACCGGCATCGCGGTCGGCATGGCGACGTCGATCCCGCCCCACAACCTCGGCGAGATCCTCGACGGCACGCTCGCGCTGATCGAGCGGCCGGGGCTGGCCGACGAGGAGCTGTTCCGGCTGGTCACCGGCCCCGACTTCCCGACCGGCGGCATCATCCAGGGCCGGATGGGCATCCTCAGCGCCTACAAGACCGGGCGCGGCTCGGTCGTGGTGCGCGGCAAGGCGGCGATCGAGGAGATCCGCAAGGACCGCAACGCGATCATCGTCACCGAGCTGCCGTACATGGTCAACAAGGCGCGCTGGATCGAGACCACCGCCGACATGGTCCGCGACAAGAAGCTCGAGGGCATCTCCGACATCCGCGACGAGTCCGATCGCACCGGCATGCGGGTGGTGTTCGAGCTCAAGCGCGACGCCAACGATCAGGTCGTCCTCAACAACCTGTACAAGGCGACCGCGCTGCAGAGCTCGTTCGCGGTCAACATGCTGGCGATCGTCGACAGCCGGCCGGTGTTGCTGACGCTGCGCCGGGCGCTGCAGGTCTTCATCGAACACCGCCGCGACGTCGTCACCCGCCGGACCCTGTACGACCTGCGCATGGCCCGGGCCCGGCGCGAGATCGTCGAGGGCCTCGGCCTCGCGGTCACCAACATCGACCGGGTCATCGAGATCATCCGGTCGAGCAAGGACACCGACATCGCCAAGGACCGGCTGATGGCCGAGCGCCTGAGCGGCCTCGACGGCTTCCTCGAGCGGGCCGGCCGGCCCGAGGCCGAGGTCATCGCCGCGCGCGCCGCCAGGTTCGTCAACCTCAGCGCCGGTCAGGCCCAGTCGATCCTCGACATGCGGCTCGGCCGCCTGACCGGCCTCGAGCGCGAGAAGCTCGAGGCCGAGTACCGCGAGCTGTGGGCGCTGACCGACTACCTCGAGGGACTGCTCGGCGATCACAAGAAGCTGATGGCGGCGATCGTCGCCGAGTTGCAGACGATCCGCACCGAGTTCGGCGACGAGCGCCGGACCGCGATCGTCGACGCCGAGGGCGAGATCCTGACCGAGGCCCTGATCGATCAGGAGGACATGGTCGTCACCCGGACCCGGCTCGGCTACGTCAAGCGGACCGCGCTCAAGGAGTACCAGGCCCAGGGCCGTGGCGGCCGCGGCATCACCGGCGCCACCAGCGGCGGCGACGACGACTTCGTCGCCGACATGTTCGCGGCCTCGACCCACGACCACCTGCTGTTGTTCACGTCGAAGGGCCGGGCCTACTACAAGAAGGTCTACGAGCTACCCGAGGGCAGCCGGACGTCGAAGGGCAAGCCGTTCGTCAACGTGATCGAACTGCAGCAGGACGAGGAGGTGGTGGCGATGCTGCCCTTGTCGGAGTTCTCCGAGCAGCGGTTCGTGTTCCTCGCCACCGCCAACGGCACCGTCAAGAAGACCACGTTGGTCCAGTTCGAGAAGATCCGGTCGACCGGCATCAAGGCCATGGGCCTCGACGACGACGACCGCCTGGTCGGTGCGGCGATCACCAGCGCCCGCCATGACGTGTTGCTGATGTCGGCCCGCGGCCTGGCCGCCCGCTTCGTCGAGGCCAAGGTCCGGCCCACCGGCCGCGGCGCCGGCGGCATGCGCGGGATGAAGCTCCGCACCGGCGATCGCGTGGTCGGCATGGTCACGTTCGAGCGCGACAGCGACGCCACGATGGTCACCATCTGCCAGCGCGGCTACGGCAACCGCACCGCGCTGGCCGACTACGCGCCCAAGGGTCGCGGGACCAAGGGCGTCCGCGCGATCAAGACCACCACCCGCAATGGCGAGGTCGCGGCGGTCCGGATCGTGGCGGCCGAGGACCACGTCATCCTCATCAGCGACAAGGGCAAGATCATCCGGCTGCGGGTCAAGGACATCCCGACCAAGGGCCGCGCGACCCAGGGCGTGCGGGTGATGCGGGTCGACGACGGCGAGTCGGTCGCGGCCATCGAGCGGCTGGCCGATCCCGAGGAGGAGACCGGCATCGAGGAGGGCGCGCCGATCGAGGCGGCTGACGACGGCGACACGGTGCCGACCGAGATCGGCGACCTCGAGACCCTGCTCGACGGCGAGGGCGACGACGACGAGGCCGAGGACGACGATGACGAGGCCGACGCCGACGCCGACGAGGCCGAGGCCGACGCCGACGCCGACGACGACAAGAGCAGCGGCGGCAGCAACTGACCCGCGCGCCCGCGCATCCCACGGGAGACCACATGACCGAGCCCACCACCAGCCGATCCCACGAGCTGTTCGCCGCGGCCCAGGCCCTCATCCCGGGCGGCGTCAACTCGCCGGTCCGGGCCTGCCGCCACGTCGGCTGCGAGCCTCTGTTCATCGCCCGCGGCGCCGGCGCCCGGATCTGGGACGTCGACGGCAACCCGTACCTCGACCTGATCGGCAGCTGGGGCCCGCTGATCCTCGGCCACGCCAACCCCGAGGTCCTGGCCGCGGTGGCGCGGACCATGGCCGACGGGACGTCGTTCGGCGCCCCGACCGCGGTCGAGGTCGAGTTCGCCCGCGCCCTGACCGCGGCGGTGCCGTCGATGGAGCGGGTCCGCGCGGTGTCGTCGGGCACCGAGGCCACGATGAGCGCGCTGCGTCTCGCGCGCGGCTTCACCGGCCGGGCCAAGCTGGTCAAGATCGACGGCGCCTACCACGGTCACTCCGACGCGCTGCTGGTCGCGGCCGGCTCGGGCGCCGCCACCCAGGGCATCCCCGGCTCGGCCGGCGTCACCGCCGGCGCCGCCGCCGACACCCTGACCATCGCCCACAACGATCTCGACGCCCTGGCCCGGGTGTTCGCCGATCACCCCGACGACGTCGCCGCGGTCATCATCGAGGCGGTGCCCGGCAACATGGGCTGCGTGCCGCCGGCGCCTGGCTACCTCGAGGGCGTGCGCGAGCTGACCACCAAGCACGGCGCGGTGTTCGTGCTCGACGAGGTGATGACCGGCTTCCGGATCGCGTACGGCGGGGCCCAGGCCCACTACGGCATCACCCCCGACCTCACCTGCGTCGGCAAGATCGTCGGCGGCGGGCTGCCCGCGGCGGCGTTCGGCGGGCGCGCCGACATCATGAACAAGCTGGCGCCGCTCGGCCCGGTCTACCAAGCCGGCACCCTGTCAGGGAACCCGCTGGCGATGGCCGCCGGCCTGGCCACGCTCGAGCTCCTGCGTCGGCCCGGCACCTACGAGCGGCTCGAGGCGCTCTCGGCCCACCTGGGCGACGGCCTGCTGGCGGCCGCGCGCGATGCCGGGGTCCCGGCCTGCGTCAACCGGGTCGGCTCGATGCTGACCCTGTTCTTCGCTGCGGGTCCGGTCACCGATTACGCCAGCGCGCGCACCGCCGACACCGCCCGGTTCGGTGCCTTCTTCCGCGGCATGCGCGCCCGCGGGGTGTCGCTGCCGCCGTCGCAGTTCGAGGCGATGTTCGTGTCGCTCGCGATGACCGACGGCGACATCGAGGAGATCTGCTGGGCCGCCCGCGCCAGCCTGAAGGACCCAGCCTGACGGCCGAGGGCTCTTGACCGACCGATCGCACCATGTTACGTGGCGCCCGCCTCCACGACCCGATTCTCATGGGACCTCGCCCACATAGCCCGTCGCAACGCCTCACCGGCAGCCCCACGCGCAGCCCCACGCGCAGCCCAACGCGCAGCCCCACGCGCAGCCCCGCCGGCGCCAGTCCGTCGATGGCCACCCGGCGGGCCAGCGCGCCCTATGCCGAGCACAGCCGCGGCTACTACCGCACGCTGTCGGCGACCTCCGTCGGCCTCGAGATGGCGATCGCGGTGGTGGTCCCGCTGCTGTTCGGCATCTGGCTCGACAAGAAGGTCGGGACCAGCCCGTGGCTGATGCTGGTGTGCCTGGGCTTCGGCTTCGTCGCCGGGCTGCGCGGGATCTTGCGCTACGTGGCGGAGGCGGATCGTCAGGTCGCGGAATCGGAGGCGGAGGCCCGCGTGATGGCGCCGTCGGATCGCGCCGGGGGTGGGATGTGACCGGCCACGGCATCCGCCGGATCGAGCGCCTCAACTACGTCCTCGGCGGCGTCACGATCATCATCGCGGCCCTGACCGTGTCGTTGCGGCCGGCGCTCGGCGTTGCCCTCGGCGTGCTGCTGACCTGCGCCAACTTCGCGGCCCTGCGCTGGCTGGTCTTCAAGTGGACCGCCTCGGTCAAGGCCGGCGACGACCGCGGCGGCAACCGCATCTACCTCATCCTGCCCAAGATGGTCGGCATGATGGGCGCGGTCACGCTCGCCGTCTTGTTCCTGCCGATCGACGCGGTCGGCTTCCTGATCGGCTACTCGGTGTTCCTGCCATCGATCGTCATCGGCGCCGTGCTCGACACGGTCGCCCCGGGCCCCGCCGACGAGGCCAGCCCGACGACCGGCGGCGACGTCTCTCCTCCTTCGACCCCCACGAGCGAATCCCATGGGTGAACACGGCACCTGGTTCGACTACCTCAACCGCTTCTCCTGGTGGCAGAGCCTGAACCACAAGGCCGAGGGCTCCCTCGGCCGCGGCTGGAAGTTCATGGTTTTCCAGGAGTCGCACTTCACGCTCACCCACGTGCTGATCACCATGCTGGTGCTCGGCTTCGTGTTCTGGGGCGCGTCGACCTTCCGCAAGGGCACCGAGGCCGAGGACGGCGGCCTGGTCCCGCCGCGGCGGATGAACCTGCGCAACTTCTTCGAGATCATGGCCGAGACCGTGTACGGCATGGTCGAGGGCGCGCTCGGCGAGAAGAACGGCCGCCGGTTCTTCCCGCTGATCGGCACGCTGTGGCTGTTCATCCTGTTCGGCAACCTGATCGGCCTGGTGCCGGGCTTCGGCTCGCCCAACGACACCCTCAAGACCAACGTCGCGCTGGCGGTGATGGTGTTCTTCGTGACCCACATCGTCGGGGTCAAGGAGCACGGCCTGGCCTACTTCAAGCACTTCCTCGGCCCGTCGCCGGCCCTGGCGCCGCTGATGCTGCCGATCGAGCTGGTCAGCCACATCGCCCGGCCGGTGTCGCTGTCGTTGCGCCTCATGGGCAACATGATGGCCGACCACAAGGTCGTGTTCTCGTTCTTCACGCTGGTGCCGCTGTTCATCCCCCTGCCCTTCCTCGCCCTCGGCCTCCTGGTCTGTGTCGTCCAGGCGATCGTGTTCTGCACCCTGACGATGGTCTACATCGGCATGGCGGTGGAGCACGAGGAGCACGCCGAGCACGCCCACGCGCACTGAGCGAGCCTCGAACGAACGATCCCGCACATCGAACTGTTGCCGCCGGCTCTTGTCGCCAGGCGGCGTCTGAGATAGGCATACCGCGCTTTCCGCGCGCACGAACCCGCAGTCAGGAGACCTCGTCATGACCCACCGTACGTCCAAGCGCATCACCTCGACCCTCGCCTTCCTGGTCATCGTCTGCTTCTGGAGCCTCGCGTTCGCCGATGACGCCGGCAAGGCCGCGGTCGCGAGCCAGGGCGGCATCATGGTGTTCGGCGCCGCGGTCGGCCTCGGCATCGCCGCGCTCGGTGGTGGCCTCGGCCAGGGCCGCGCCGCCGCCGCCGCCCTCGACGGCATCGCCCGCAACCCGGGTGCCGCTGACAAGATCCGCGGCCCGATGATTCTCGGCCTCGCGCTGATCGAGTCGCTCGTCATCTACGCGCTCATCATCGCGTTGCTCGTCGTCACCAAGTTCTAGTCCCGGATCCAGGGAGCGTGCGCGCCCCCGCTGCCGGGGCGTCGGGTGACCGGCGCCCCGTTGGCATT
This sequence comes from Myxococcales bacterium, assembly GCA_043775605.1. Lineage (GTDB taxonomy): Bacteria > Myxococcota_A > Polyangia > Haliangiales > Haliangiaceae > UBA2376. Next base: position 9,391 of record JAYVSF010000028.1, on the reverse strand, counting down.
TTCGGCGCCGCGGGCAGTCTGGTGCGTAACTTGCGGGCGCTGCGAGGCCGTGGGAACCTCGGTCAGCATGGACGATGCGGAGCCCGCAGCCGGCACGGCGCCCGAGGTGACGGGCAAGTCGACCATCGAGATCCTCGGTGAGATCGGCCTGTTCTCGGGCCTCCCGGCGGCCCACCTGCGCCGGGTGATCGCGATCGGCGTCGAGGAGACCTACAGCACCAGCGCGAAGGTCTTCGAGGAAGGCGACATCGGCGACAAGCTCTACATCATCCTCGACGGCGCCATCCGGATCAGCCGGTTCGTGCCCGGGATGGGCGAGGAGGCGCTCGCGGTCCACCGCGCCGGCGCGGCCTTCGGCGAGATGGCCCACATCGACGACGAGGCCCGGTCGGCGACCGCGGTCTGCCACGAGCGCTGCCGGCTGTTCGTGATCAACCGCAAGGACCTCGAGGACCTGCTGTTCGTCGATCGCGACCTGGCGTACGAGCTGTTGTGGAACTTCGTGCGGACCCTGTCGCGGCGGCTGCGGGCCACCAACGACAAGATGACGTTCCTGGCCACGACCTCGAAGTTCTGATGCGGGCGGCGGTCGCGGTCATCAGGGCCATCGGCGTCGCCGCCGGGATCGCGGCCGGCAGCTCGACCGCGATCGCCGAGCCGATGCCGAGCGGCCGGATCTCCGGTCAGGTCGGGATCAAGGCCGCGACCGGCGGCTTCGCGGCCCGGCTCGGCACCGGCTATGCGTTCGGGGTCGAGGCGGCGTACCAGCCGATGCGCCCCGACCAGAGCATCGGGCTCGGCCTGTCGTGGTCGACGACCTGGAGCTACTACGGCGCGGGCAGCGCGCGGGTCGCCGACTCGCTGTCGATGCTCGAGCTCGAGGCCGGGGTCCGGGCGCGGGTGCCGCTGGGGGCCCGTCGGGAGCAGGTGATGTTCCTCGCCGGGGGGGTCGCGCTGATCCGCGTCAACGAGCCGCCGGTGGTCGACGGTGAGCGGGCCTACCTCGGGCCGTGGGCGGCGGCCGGGGTCGAGGGCTTGCTGTTCGGCGCCCAGTTCGGGCTCGAGGCCCGCTACGTGGTGGCGCGCAGCGACGACGGCACGATCGGGCTGTTGCTGTCGGTCGGCTTCGGCAGCTGACCAGCCAGACCGCCCAGCGTCATGGTTGATCGCTCGCCAAGGCTCGCTATGGCGCGGGTCCGACCTCGGTCGCCTGCGCCCGCCACCGCGCCAGACGGTCGGCGCAGCCCGCCCGGGCCAGGTACAGCTCGTCGATGGTCTCGCCGGCGAGCAGCGCGTGGGCGACGTACGCGGCCAGGGTCGGGTCGCGCGCTGGCTCGCCGATCGAGCCGGGGTCATGGTGGCTGCTGACCGCCTCGACCACGACCCGCGGCAGGCCCCACAGGCCGAGCAGGTAGGCGCCGACGTCGGCGTGGGTCACGCCGAAGGCCGCGCGCTCGCGGACATGAAACGGCTCGGGGCCGGTGGCCGTCAGCAGCGGCATGTAGCGCTCGGGGAACCAGGTGACCAGCGCGATCATGCCGAGGTCGGCCAGCAAGCCGGCCACGAACGCGGCCTCGCGTTGATCAGGGTCGCCGACGATGGCCTCGGACAGCGTCGCGGCCTGGAGGCCATGGCCCTGCAGCCGGTCGACCACCGCCGCGACCTTCGGCGGCGGCCGGAAGGCGGTGGCGGCCAGCGCGACCATGCGCACCACCCGTCCGCCGACGCGGCCGACCGCGCCGCGCAGGTCGGCGATGGGCCCGCCGCGTGCGTAGAACGCCGAGCTGGCGACATGCAGGACCTTGGCCGCGACCGCGGGATCGCGGCGCACGACCTGGGTCACCTCTTCGAGCGTCGCGGTCGGATCCTCGATGATCGCGGACAGCTCGACGAACAGGGCCGGTGCAGCCGGCAGCTCGCTGACCCCGCCCAGCAGCGCCCGCAGCGCGGGTTCGGCGAAGCGGGCCCGCAGGCGCTCGATCCGGCGCAGGCTGTCGACGAGGTCGGCGACTCGTAGCGGCTTGTCGAAGAACTGGTGGGCGATCGCGGCCAGCTTCTGCGAGGCGACTGGATCGGCGTAACCGCTCAGGACTAGCCGGACCGAATCGGGCCAGCGCTTGCGGACCTCGGCCAGGAGCGTCGGACCGTCCATGCCCGGCATGTTGACGTCCGAGACCACCACGTCGGCCGGCGACTCGAGCAGGCGGGCCAGGGCCTCCGAGCCGGAGTTCGCGGTCGTGACCTCCCAGTCGCGCGAGCCGGTGCTGCGCAGGGCCCGCGACAGGCCGGTCAGGATCCGGGGCTCGTCGTCGACCAGCAGCAGGCGCATCACGGCTCCGCCCTACGCGAGTGGATCGGCGAGCGGCGGGCCAGCATGCCGATCGGATCGGCCGGGCACCCGCGATCTTGAGGCTTGGTCGGCGTGGCGGTGAGGTCCTCCCGGGCACCGCGTACCCAGGCGCTACCCGCGCGGCACGCGGCGCCAGGTTCCGGACCGGCCCCCGCGCTTCTCGACCAGCTCGACCGGGCCGATCACCATGCCGCGGTCGACCGCCTTGGCCATGTCGTAGAGGGCCAGCGCGGCGACCGTGACCGCGGTCAGCGCCTCCATCTCGACCCCGGTGCGGTCGAACGCGCGTACGGTGGCCGCGATGCGGGCCCGATCGCGGCCGAGCTTGACCTCGATGTCGACGCCGGAGATCCGCAGCGGATGACACAGGGGGATGAGGACGTGGGTGTGCTTGACCGCCTGCAGCCCGGCCAGGCGGGCCACCGCCAGGACATCGCCCTTGGGCAGGCCGCCGGCGCCGATCAGGCGTGCGGTCGCCGGCGCCATGCGGATCTCGGCGCGGGCGGTCGCGCTGCGCAAGGTCTCGGGCTTGCCGCCGACCTCGACCATGCGGGCGTGGCCGCGGTGGTCGAGGTGGGTCAGGGCCGCCGGCTGGGCCCGCGGCGTGCGAGGCGCGCGCGGCATGGCTACTCGACGGTGACGCTCTTGGCCAGGTTGCGCGGCTGGTCGATGTCCGTGCCCTTGACGTCGGCGACGTGGTAGGCGAGCAGCTGGAGCGGCAGCACGGTGAGCAGCGGCTGCAGCTCGAGCGCGGTGTCGGGTACCATGATCACGTCGTCGGCGAGCGTGCCGATCTCGCGATCTCCGAGGGTGGCGATCGCCAGGACCTTGCCCTGGCGCGCCTTCACCTCCGACAGGTTCGAGATCACCTTGTCGTAGTACGGGCCACGCGGCGCCAGCACCACCACCGGCAGGTGCTCGTCGATCAGCGCGATCGGGCCGTGCTTCATCTCGCCGGCGGCGTAGCCCTCGGCGTGGATGTAGGAGATCTCCTTGAGCTTGAGCGCACCCTCGAGCGCGATCGGGTACTGGGCGCCACGGCCGAGGAACAGGAAGCCGTCGGCGTGGCCGTGGCGGCGGGCCAGGACCTGGAGCTGGGCTGCGTGATCGATGACGTCCTGCATCTTGGTGGGCAGCGCGACCAGCTCGGCCAGGAGCACGCGGGCCCGGGCCGGATCGAGCTTGCCGGTGCGACGGCCGAGGTGGATCGCGATCAGCACCATCGCGGCGAGCTGGGTCGTGAACGCCTTGGTCGAGGCGACGCCGATCTCGGGGCCCGCGTGGGTGTAGAAGGCGTGGTCGGCGAGGCGCGCGATCGACGACTCGACCACGTTGCACACCGCCAGCACCCGCGCGCCGCGATCCTTGGCCTCGCGGACCGCGGCCATGGTGTCGAGGGTCTCGCCCGACTGGCTGACCGCGATCACCAGGTCGCCGGGGCCGACCAGCGGATCGCGGTAGCGGAACTCGGACGCCAGCTCGACCTCGACCGGAATCCGGGCCAGGCCCTCGATCAAGAACTCGCCGACCAGGGCCGCGTGATAGGAAGTGCCGCAGGCCACGAACACGATCCGCTTCAGGTGGGCGACGTCGAGATCGAGATCGACGAGGACGACGTCGTCCTTCTCGAGCTCGACCCGGCCGACCAGGGTGTCGGCCACCGCCCGCGGCTGCTCGTGGATCTCCTTGAGCATGAAGTGCTTGAAGCCGCCCTTCTCGGCCTGCACCGCGGACCAGGTGATGGTCCGCGGCTCGCGGTGATGCGGGCGGCCCTCGAAGTCGGACAGGGTCACCCGATCGCGGGTGACGGTGACCATCTCGCCCTCCTCGACGAAGATGACCCGCCGGGTCTCGGACAGGATGGCGGGCACGTCGGAGGCGAGGAAGTTCTCGCCGTCGCCGAGGCCGACCACCAGCGGCGAGCTGTTCTTGGCGGCGATCAGCGTGCCGGGATCGGCGTCGCTCATCACGACGAAGGCGTAGGCGCCCCTGACCTTGGCTAGCGCCATCCGGACCGCGGTCGCGAGATCGGCGGCGCCGGCGCGCATCGCGCGGTCGATCAGGTGGGCGACCAGCTCGGTGTCGGTCTCCGACGCGAACGTGGCCCCGGCGGCCGCGAGCTCCTGGCGCAGGGCCAGGTGGTTCTCGATGATGCCGTTGTGGATGACGCTGACGCCGCCGACCTTGTGGGGGTGGGCGTTCTCGTCCGAGGGCCGGCCATGGGTGGCCCACCGGGTGTGGCCGATCCCGACCGTGCCGGTCAGCGGCTCCCGGGCCAGCTTCTCTTCGAGGCCGGCCAGCTTGCCCTGGCAGCGGACCACGCGGGTGCCGCCCTCGGACCAGACCGCGACCCCGGCCGAGTCGTAGCCGCGATACTCGAGGCGGCGCAGGCCCGCGATCAGGAGCGGCGTCGCATGCCGGCCCCCGACGTAGCCGATGATGCCGCACATGCGGGCTACTCCCCGGAGTCGTCGGGTGCGTCGCCGCCGCCGCTGCCGTCGCCCGAGTCGTCGCTGTCGGCGTCGGTGCTGTAGTCGTCGGGGTCGGCCGGCTGGAAGGCGTAGACCGGCGAATCGACCGGCGGCGCGCCGGGAGCATGGGTGCAACCGCCGAGACTGCCGAGCCCGGCCAGCGCCGCGGCGGCCAGGAGGACCAGGGCGACTGGGCGGGCCACAAAGCGAGGAAGGAGGCGGGCGAAGGTCCAGCGGGCCGACGAGGCGTGCATCGTGCCCGCACGCTACCATCCGGCCCCCGTCTGATCAAACCGCGCGGATCGTCGCGAGCGGAGGCTTGACACCGCTCGCAGGCCTCGCTAAAAGAGCGCCCTGCCACGCGGGAGTAACTCAGTGGTAGAGTGCAACCTTGCCAAGGTTGACGTCGAGGGTTCGAATCCCTTCTCCCGCTCGAGATCGAGTCACTAGAACGAGAGTCTCCAGAACGAGTCGAAGCCGCCCCCGGGCGGCTTCGCTCGTTTCGGGCGGTGGCCCTTTTCGGGTCGCCGCCGTCCCACGTGGGACCAAGCGCGCCCCTGAGCCCAGGCGCGACGCCAGCTTACCGATCGTGTCCGAAATCCGGACGCCTGCCACGTGTCCGAAATCCGGACATGCGACGCATGTGTCCGAACTCCGGACACGTCGCAACACGATCGTCGTCAGACGGCCGTGATAGGCGAACCGGACCGGAGGAGGTGTGCAGATGCTGGACGAGGCGGAGCTAAACAATCGTGGGGCGGGGTTGATGGACCCGGGGACGAGCGCTGGCGGCGACGACCTGGCCGACTGGCAGACGGCCGATCGCATGCTGCGCCGGCTGGCGAGCCGGCGGGCGGCGCTCGATGAGGCCGAGGCCCGCTGGCTGCTGATCGCGCGACGGGCCCAGGTCCACCGCCATCGCGGGTTCGCGACGTTCTTCGAGTACGTCGAGCGGGTGCTCGGTCACGCCCCGCACGCGGCTCGTGAGCGAATGCGCGTAGCCGAGGCCTTGATGATGCTGCCGGTGACCCGCACCGCGCTGGCGGCCGGGCGGCTGGGGTACTCGGCGGTGCGCGAACTCACCCGCGTGGCGACGCCGGAGACCGAGGTCGCGTGGCTCGGGGCGGCGGCCGACCGGACGGTGCGCGAGGTCGAGGCCGCGGTGGCCGGACGAAGGCCCGGCGATACGCCCGACACGCCGCCGGACCCGGCGCTCATCATGCGCACGCTGCGGCTCGAACTCTCGCCGTCGACCTACGCCTTGTTCGTGGCCGCGCGCCGCGCGCTCGAGGACGTCTGCGGCCAGGCCCTGACCGACGACGATGTGGTCGCGTCGCTGTGTCGGACCACGCTGGCTGGCGCGACACCGAGCGGCGCGCCCGAGGCCGCCTCCGGCGACGGCGGTCAGGACGCGCGGCGGGCAAATCAGCCACCGCACCAGATCGCGATCACGACCTGTCCCGACTGTGCTCGATCCTGGCAGGACGCCGCCGGCCGGACCGTCGAGATCGGCCCCGCCGAGGTCGAGATGGCCCGCTGCGACGCGACCTTGCTCGGTCGGGTCGATGGCGGCCCGCCGGCGCCTGCCACGCGGACGATCCCGCCCGCCACCCGCCGCGCCGTGATCCGGCGCGACCGGGGCCGGTGTGTGGTGCCCGGCTGCCGCGGCTCACGGTTCATCGACGTCCATCACCTGGTGCCGCGGGCCGGTGGCGGCGACCACCATCCGTCGCGGCTGGCCGTGCTGTGCGCGTCCCACCATCGGGCCGTCCACGAGGGTCGGGTGCGGCTGGAGGGCACCGCGCCACATGACCTCCGGTTCTTCCACGCCGACGGCCGACCGTACGGTGCCTGCCCCGAAGCCCCCGCGGGGGGCGGCGATCCGGCGGCCAGCGCGCGTCAGGCCCTGCGCGACCTTGGATTGTCCGATGCGATCGCGAAGGACGCCGTCACGCAGGCCATGTCCCGCGTGGGACGTTCGGCTCCGCTCGCCGCGGTGATCGAGGCGGCGCTGCGGGTCTGTCCACGCCCGCGGAGCGCGTCAGCGGCCTGAGTTGCATGCCTCGCCCGCGACTCATTGAACCATCGTACCAATCACTGGTAGACTGGGTGTCATGAGCGTCGCGCCGTCCGTCCTCGGCCCACGCGAACGAGCGAGCTTGCTGGCCATCGCCGAGGCTGCGCTGCCGGCTGGCGCGGTGTTCCCCGCGGCCGACCAGTCCACCGTGGCGCGTGTCGAGGAGTTCCTCGCCGGTCAGTCGGCGACCGCGCAGGCCGGCTACCGCACGCTGATCCGCATGGTCGATGCCGCCGCCATGCTGTCGCGGGGGCGCGGGATCGCCGCCCTCCCGATGGACCAGCGGCTGGAGCTACTCGAGTCGTGGCGTGCGGGAGGCGTGGTCCGTCGCAACGCCCTACGCGGGCTGCTGGTCCCGCTCAAGGTCGCGTACTTCGACGATCCCGCGCTGTACCGCCACGTCGGCTGCGCCTACGACCGCCTCAAGCCTGCCCCCGAGGCGCGTCCCGCCTGGTACCGCGAGCGGGTCCACCCGGCCGCCGACCTCGACGGCGATCAAGCGGTGGCCTGCGATGTCGTCGTGATCGGCACCGGCGCAGGCGGCGCGCCGATCGCCAAGGAGCTGGCCGAGGCCGGGGTGGCCGTGGTGATGATCGAGGAGGGCGACTACCACGATCGCCGCGACTTCGCCGATCGGCCGTTCGCCAACCAGCGCAAGCTCTATCGCGCGGCCGGCGCGACCTTCTCGATCGGCAACGTCACGATCCCGATCCCGCTGGGCCGCACCGTCGGCGGCACCACCGCGGTCAACTCCGGCACCTGCTTCCGCACGCCCGACAAGGTGTTGCAGCGCTGGGGCGACGAACTCGGCCTCACCGAGCTGGCGCCGGCGGCGATGGCGCCGTACTTCGAGCGCGTCGAGCGCGTCCTGCAGGTCGGGCCCACCCCGCCCGAGCACCTAGGGGGCTGCGCGGCGGTCATCATTCGCGGCGCCGATCGGCTCGGCTGGCGTCACCGGCCGCTGCCGCGCAACGCGCCGGCGTGCGACGGCCAGGGCGTGTGCTGCTTCGGCTGCCCGACCGACGCCAAGCGCTCGACCAACGTGTCATACGTGCCGATGGCGCTGCGGGCCGGCGCCGAGCTGTTCACCGGTCTGCGGGTCAGCCGTATCGTATTCGATCGCGGCCGCGCGGTCGGCGTAGTGGCGAGCGCTACCGACGGCCGGACCCTGACCGTGCACGCCCGCGCGGTGGTGGTGGCGTGCGGCACCCTGCTCACGCCGACGTTCCTGATGCGCAACCAGGTGCCCGACCGCTCGGGTCAGCTCGGCAAGAACCTCTCGATCCATCCGGCGATCGGCTGCCTCGCCGAGATGCGCGAGCGGGTCGCGAGCTGGGAAGGGGTGCCCCCGAGCTACGCGATCGACGAGTTCTCGGATCAGGGCATCATGATGGAGGGCGCTGCCACGCCGCTCGAGTACACGGCGTCGATGATGACCCAGCTCGGCCCGCGCCTGATGGAGCTGGCCGAGGGCTACGACCGGGTGGCGTCGTTCGGCTTCATGGTCACCGATACGTCGCGCGGCATGGTCCGTCTGGTCCGTGGCCGCCCGGTCGTGACCTACAACCTCGGCGACGCCGACGTCGCCCGGCTCAAGCGCGGCACCGAGCTCCTGTCGCGAGTGTTCTTCGCCGCGGGCGCCCGCGCGGTCATCGCGCCGATCCACGGCTTCGACGAGCTGCGGACCCTGGCCGACGTCGATCGCCTGGCCGCGGCCCACGTCCGCGCCGCCGATCTCACCTTGACGGCCCACCACCCGCTCGGCACCGCCCGCCTGGGCCGCGATCCGGCGTCGTCGGTGCTGGCCGCCGACCACCAGGTCCACGGGGTCCCCGGGCTGTACGTCGTCGATGGCTCGGCGGTGCCGTCGTCGCTCGGGGTCAACCCGCAGGTGACGATCATGGCCCTGGCCACCCGCGCCGCCGACCTGCTGGCCGCGCGCCTGTCCTGAGCACGGCGCGAGCCCGCGGCTTTACCGGGGGCCGAGGGCCGGCGATAGTCGCGACGTGGAGCCGTCCGCGACCTTCGCCGCCTGGATCGCGGCCCTGACCCACCCCCGCGACCGCACGTACCTGATCGCGGCCGTCGCCGACGACGTCCGGATCGAGCGCCACGGCCCGGTCGAGCGCGATCATGAGCCCGGGCCGCCGACCGAGGCCTTCGACGGCGTCGACGCCGCCGAGCGCTGGCTCCGCCGGCTGCCGGCGCGGGTGACGTTCACGCTGGTCGGCGCGCCGGTGGCCGACGGCGACCGCTGGCGGGTCGAGTACGCGGTCGAGGTCGATGGCTTCGAGAACGGCGGGCTGTGGCTGGCGCGGCAGGCCGACGATGGCCGCCTGCTCCACCTCAGCCACCGGCCGTTCCCGGTGCCCGAGAAGTACCGGTAACACGGTCGCAGCAAGACCGACCCGCCCGCGGTCAGCGCCGACGGCGGCGCGGCAGCCAGCCGAGCCCGAACAGCGCCAGCGCGACCGCGGTGCCGGGGCCGCTACC
>JAYVSF010000027.1:0-4464 GCA_043775605.1 Myxococcales bacterium | reverse complement strand
GACCTGATGCGTCGCTCGCGGGACAGCGAGAACGGGACGATGGAGTTCCTCGTCGCTGCACTGGCCGAGCAGGCGGACGCGCTGGGGGTGTGCCGGCTGTCGCTGAACTTCGCGGTGTTCCGCTCGGCCCTCGAGCGCGGCGGCCAGGTCGGCGCCGGCCCGGTGCTGCGGGCCTGGCGCTCGGTGCTGCTGTGGGCCTCGCGCTGGTGGCAGATCGAGTCGCTGTACCGCGCGAACGCCAAGTACCACCCGCAGTGGGTGGCCCGGATGGTGTGCTTCCCGCGGGCCGCCGACCTGCCGCGGGTGGCGGTGGCCGCGCTGCAGGCCGAGGCGTTCGTCGTCCGGCCGCGGTTGTCGCTGCTGCTGCGGCCCCGTCGGTGACCTGCCCCTAGCGCGGCCCGACGGGGATGGTCGTCGCGAGGGGTCTGGTGGTCGTCGCGAAGAAGTCGCCGCCCTTGTCGTCGACGACGATGAACGCGGGGAAGTCGACGACCTCGATCCGCCACACCGCCTCCATCCCCAGCTCGGGGTACTCGAGCACCTCGACCTTGGTGATGCAGTCCTGCGCCAGCCGAGCGGCCGGTCCGCCGATCGAGCCCAGGTAGAAGCCGCCGTGGGTCTTGCACGCGTCCGTCACCGCGCGCGAGCGGTTGCCCTTGGCCAGCATCACCAGGCTGGCGCCGTGGGCCTGGAACAGCTCGACGTACGAGTCCATGCGGCCGGCGGTGGTCGGCCCGAACGAGCCCGAGGCCATGCCGACCGGGGTCTTGGCCGGACCGGCGTAGTAGATCGCGTGATCGCGGACGTAGGCCGGCAGCTCCTGGCCGGCGTCGAGCAGCTCCTTGAGCTTGGCGTGGGCGATGTCGCGGGCGACCACCAGCGGCCCGCTGAGCGACAGCCGCGTCTTCACCGGGTAGCGTGACAGGGTCGCGCGGATCTCGGTCATCGGCCGCGCCAGATCGATCGCCACGCACTCACCGCCGAGGTGGTCGTCGGTGACCTCCGGCAGGTAGTGGGCGGGCTCGCGCTCGAGCTCCTCGAGGAACACGCCGGCGCGGGTGATCTTGGCGAGGGCTTGGCGATCGGCCGAGCACGACACCGCGATCGCGATGGGGCACGACGCGCCGTGGCGGGGCAGGCGGATGACCCGGACGTCGTGGACGAAGTACTTGCCGCCGAACTGGGCGCCGATGCCAGTGGCGCGCGCGATCTCGGTGACCTTGGCCTCCCACTCGAGGTCGCGGAAGCCGTGGCCCGTGCGGCTGCCCGCGGTCGGCAGGTCGTCGAGGTAGCGGGTCGAGGCCAGCTTGGCGGTCTTGAGCGCGTGCTCGGCCGAGGTCCCGCCGATCACGACCGCGAGGTGGTAGGGCGGGCAGGCCGCGGTGCCGAGCGTGCGCAGCTTGGCGTCGAGGAACTTGGCCAGGCTGGCCGGGTTCAGGACCGCCTTGGTCTCCTGGTACAGGTAGCTCTTGTTGGCCGAGCCGCCGCCCTTGGCCATGAACATGAAGTGGTACTCGTCGCCATCGACGGCGTAGAGCTCGATCTGGGCCGGCAGGTTGGTGCCGGTGTTGGCCTCCTTGAACATGTCGAGCGGGGCCAGCTGCGAGTAGCGCAGGTTCGAGGTCTGGTAGGTGTCGAACACGCCGCGCGCGATCGCCTCCTCGTCGCCGCCGCCGGTGAAGACGTGCTGGCCCTTCTTGCCCATCACGATCGCGGTGCCGGTGTCCTGGCACATCGGCAGCACGCCGCCGGCCGCGATGCTGGCGTTGTTCAGCAGATCGAGCGCGACGAAGTGGTCGTTGGCCGAGGCGTCGTGGTCGTCGAGGATCGCGCGCAGCTGGGCGAGGTGGCCGGGCCGCAGCAGGTGGGCGATGTCGCGCATCGCCTCGCGGGTGAGCATGGTCAGCGCCGCCGGCGGCACGTCGAGGAACTCGCGCCCGCCGGCGGTGAAGGTCGTGATGCCCTCGAACGGCAGGCGGCGGTAGGGCGTGGTCTCGTGGCCGAGGGGCAAGAGCTCCGTGAACTCGAAGTCGGGCATCGCCCGCAGGCTACCGCCGCGGAGCGGCCCCCGCTACTCGGCAGCGCCACCCGTCCCAGTCGTCCGGCCGGTGACGAACTCGTCGACCGCCGCCAGCACGGCCGCGAGATCGGCGGCGTAGAAGCGCGCCGCCGCAACGCAGTTGGCCTCGATGATGCCGAAGCGCTCGCCGCTACGCGCGACGTCGATGCAGACCACGGGCGCGGGCAGCCAGAAGGCCGCGGCCTGCTCGACCAGCTCGATCACCGCCGGCGGCGCGCCGCTGTGCAGCGAGACCAGGCCCGCGCGCCGGTATTCGGACGCCGCGACCACGTGGCCATCGACGACGAAGGTCCGCCACTCGGCGGTCACCTCGCACGGCGCGGCGACCACGACCGGTGTGTCGGGCGCGAGCCGAGCGGTCGCCACCCGCAGCCGCTCGACATCGTAGACCGCGCCGTCGAACGACTTGTCATCCGCGTCGGGGCGCACGAACCGCTCGCCACCCTGATCCGTCAGCGCCAGGGCCTCGGCGAGCGCGACGACCTGGCCGTCGGTGGACAGCATGAGCTCGCCCCAGCGGCGGCTCATCTGCGACCACGTGAACAGCGCTTCATCGAAGAAGATGCCCGGGGTCCACGGCGTCCGCGCCGATCATCGGCACGAAGCTCGCCCCGTAGCAGATGATGGGGCCGGCGAGCACCGCGGCGGGCAGCGTCGGTGGAGTGTCGGCGCCGACCGCCACGGAGATCCACCGCAGGCCGAGCCGGTCGAGATCTTCCTCGAGGCGCCGGAGGAGGCCTTGATCACGCAGGTTCTGTTGCAGCACCCACACGGTGCGACGGTACGCGCGACTGCGACCTCGTGGCCAGGTGTGGGCCCCGATGCCGATGACAACGCGCATGATCTTGACCGGCGCGCGGCCCATGATCGTCCTGCGGCCTCATGCCGCAGGAGGGCGCCATGGACACCAAGATCGGAATGATCGTGGACGCGAAGGGCGGGCGGATCGAGCGCGTGGACTCGGGCGCGACCGTGCGGACAGCGGTCGCGGCGATGAACCGGCACGTCATCGGCTCGCTGCTGGTCTTCGACGGCGAGCGGCTGGTCGGCATCTTCACCGAGCGCGACGTGCTCACGCGGGTCGTCGCCGAGGGCCGCGATCCGGCCACGGTCCGGGTCGGCGACGTCATGACCCGTCAGCTGATCGTGATCGAGCGCGGCACCACGGTCCGCCAGGCCATGACGATCATGACCTCGAAGCGCTGCCGCCACCTGCCGGTCCTCGACGACGGCCGCCTGGTCGGCCTGATCTCGATCGGCGACCTGACCCGCTGGGTCATCCGCCACCAGGAGCAAGCCATCACCGACCTGACCGACTACATCCACCGCACCTGATCGGCCGGTGAACTCGCCGACCTGGACGATCGCGATCAGCTTGGCGCGGCTCTCGGCGTACCCGAACCCGCTCTCGTGAAGTTGGCGTAGTGGTGGAACGCGCGGGAGATCTGGGCGAACGACCCGATCGGGCCGATCTACGACTGGCTCGACGAGGAGTCGGGGCGGTGATTCAGGCGAAGACGCGGCGGATGCGGGCGACGGCCTCGTCGACGTTGGCGCGCGAGTTGAACGCGGACAGCCGGAAGTAGCCCTCGCCGGCGGGGCCGAAACCGGAGCCGGGGGTGCCGACCAGGTGGGCCTCGGTGAGCAGGCGATCGAAGAAGTCCCACGACGACGCCTTGCCGGGGGTCGCGAGCCAGATGTAGGGGGCGTGCTCGCCGCCGAAGACGGTGAAGCCGGCGGCGGCGAGGCCGGCGCGCAGGATGGCTGCGTTCTCCATGTAGAACGCGATCTGGGCCGCGGTCTGGGCCAGGCCGTCGGCGGTGTAGACCGCGGCGGCGCCGCGCTGGACGACGTACGACGCGCCGTTGAACTTGGTGGTGTGGCGGCGGCTCCACATCGCGTTGAGCGACACCCGCTCGCCGCCGGCGCCGACCCCGCGCAGGTCCTTGGGCACGACCAGGAACGCGCAGCGCACGCCGGTGAAGCCGGCCCGCTTGGAGAAGCTGCGCATCTCGATCGCGACCTCGCGCGCGCCGGGCAGCTCGTAGATCGAGCGCGGCAGCGACGGGTCCTGGATGTAGGCCTCGTAGGCTGCGTCGAAGACGATCAGCGCGTCGTGGCGGTGGGCCCAGGCGACCCAGGCCGCGAGCTGATCACGGGTCATGACCGCGCCGGTCGGGTTGTTGGGCGAGCACAGGTAGACGACGTCGGCGCCGCGATCGGGCGGGGTCGGACAGAAGCCGTTGGCGGCGTTCGACGGCAGGTAGACCAGCCCGGGGTAGCGGCCGTCGGGTCCGGGCGCGCCGGTGCGGCCGGCCATGACGTTGGAGTCGACGTAGACCGGGTACACCGGATCGGCGACCGCGATCACGGCGTCGGGCGCG
>JAYVSF010000026.1:0-9460 GCA_043775605.1 Myxococcales bacterium | reverse complement strand
CCCAGCTACCACCGTTCGGTGTTCGGCTGGCACGCGCAGGGCAAGGAGGCGCTGGGACTGACCGTGGTGGGCCTGCTACACGCGCCGCTGTTTCCGGTGGCGCCGTTTTACACCGCGACCATCTGGGCCTCGCTCTACAACTACCACCGCGTGCACAAGAAGGCGCACCTCGACCCCGAGTGGGCGCGCGCGCACCTGCCGTGGCACTACGATCACCACATGGGCCCCGACCAGCACAAGAACTGGTGCGTGACCCGGCCCTGGTTCGACCTCGTCATGGGCACCCGCGAGGTCTACGCCGGCAGCGCCAAGGAGGCCGACGATCGCGCCCGCCGGGCCCGCCGCACCGCCGCCGCTGCCACCGCCTGATCGCGGATCCTGTACCGCATAACAGCGTTATCGCCGGGTGCGACGACCACGCCCGCCGGTGCTAGGGTGGCGACGTGTTCGTCGCCGTCGAGCGCCTGCTGATCAAGCTGCGCCAGCCGGCGACCCGGGCCGACGAGCTGATCCGGCTCCGAGTGCGGCTGCGCGACGAGCGGGCCCGCGACGCCGACGACCACGAGCACGCCCTCGCCCGCGAGGTGCTGGGCCGCAAGCTCGCGGCGGCGGCGGCGACCGGCGCGGTGTGGTCGTGCGGCTCGTGCGCGACCGGGCAGCCCTGGCCCATCGGCCACCACGACGGGGGCGCCTGCTGCGCCGGGACCACGGCCAACCTGTTCGACGAGCACGAGCTCGCGGCGCTGGCCCGGACCGGCACCCGCCCGGCCGACCTGACCCCGCCGCCGAGCGGCCAGGCCCACGCCGGGTGCGCGTTCCGCGGCGCCAGCGGCTGCTCGCTCGCGGTCGCGCATCGGCCGGGCCGGTGCGTCCACTACCTGTGCGACCAGCTCCGACGCGAGCTCCACCGGCGCAGCGCGCTCGACGCGGTGGAGGGCACGCTGGCCGAGCTCAGCCGCGCGATGCGCGACTTCACCGCCGTCCACCAGGCGCGCACCGATCGCGAGGTCCTCGAGCCGTTGCTCGTCGCGCTGCACGCCGCCGCCCGCAAGGCTTAGAACACCAAGGCTCGCTCAGCCGGCGACGCCGGCGACCGCGGCGACGTCAACCCGCTGATCGCTCATCACCGCGGCGACCGCGGCCAGCAGGTGGGCCGGCGAGTAGGGCTTGCTGACCAGGCCGTAGGCGCCCTCGCGCAAGAGCGCCTGCGAGTCCTCGGTCGAGGCGAAGCCCGAGGTCAAGAGCACGCGCAGCGACGGATCGGCGGCGCGCGCCCGCCGGAACATCTCGGGTCCGGCCATCACCGGCATCGCCATGTCGAGCAGCACCAGGTCGAACGGCGCCTCGGTGGCGAGCGCGGCCAGCCCGGCCTGACCGTTGGCGGCGACCGACACCTGGTAGCCGTGCTTCTCGAGGATGCGCTGGACCATCGTGCGCAGCATCGGCTCGTCATCGACCACCAGCACCCGGCCGGCCCCGACCCGCGGCGCCGCCACCGGCCGCGGACGCTCGACCGCGACCTCCTCGACGTGCGGCATCGCCGGCAGGAAGATGCGGAAGGTCGAGCCCTGCCCGAGCGCGCTGTCGACCTCGATCGCGCCGCGGTGGCGCTTGACGGTGCCGTACACCATCGCCAGCCCGAGGCCGGTGCCCTGCCCCACCGGCTTGGTGGTGAAGAACGGCTCGAACGCCCGCTGGCGGGTGGCATCGTCCATGCCGGTGCCGGTGTCCTTCACCGACAGCACGACGTGCGGCCCGGCGACCAGCTCGCGGATCCGGGCCGCGTCCTCGTCGAGCGTGACCAGGTGCGCCCCGAGCGTGAGCACGCCGCGCTCGCCGATCGCGTCGGCGGCGTTGATGCACAGGTTGAGCAGCGCGTGATAGAGCTGCGCCGGATCGCCCTCGACCGCGGCCAGCTCGGCGGCGAAGGACGTCTCGACCTGGATGCCCTTGTCGAGCGTGCGCGCCAGCATCCCGACCACGGACGTCACCAGGGTCTCGGGCCGCACCGGCTCCTGTCGGTTCGGGCCGTGGCGGGCGAAGCCGAGCAGGTTGCGGGTCAGCTCGGCCGCCCGCCGCGCCGACAGCAGGATCGCCTCGGCGTCGGCGCGCAGCTCGTCGGTCGCCCCCTCGTCGGTCAGCAGCTCGGCGGTGACGATGATGCCCTGGAGCGCGTTGTTCATGTCGTGGGCGACGCCGCCGGCGAGGCGGCCGATCGCCTCCATCTTCTGGGCCTGGAGGAGCTGGCGCTCGTAGGTCTCGCGATCGGCGGCGGCCCGGGCGCGCTCGTGCTCGAGCTCGACCCGCTCGGAGACGTCGCGGAGGTTGAGGACCAGGCCGGCCACCGACGCCTCGGTCAGCGCGCTGGTGCCGACCACCTCGACGTGGATCCAGCGACCATCGGCGTGGCGGTGGCGCCAGGTCGCGGTGACCCGGGCGTCGGGGTCGGCGATCAGGCGATCGAGGAAGGCCCGGACCTGGGCCCGATCGTCGGGGTGGGCCAGCGTGAGCACGCTGTCGGACCCAGGCGCGGCTGGAGCGCCGAACGACCGGGCCGCCGACGGGCTGACGTAGCGCACGGCGCCGTCGGGATCGACGATGCTGATCACGTCGGTCGACTGCTGCAGCAGGGTCCGGAGCCGGGCCTCGCCGGCGCGGGCGGTGTTCTCGGCCTCGATGCGCACGTTCTCGCGCGCGACCACGAGCTGGCGGGCCACGACCAGCGCCACCAGCAGGATGGTCGCGCCGACCACCACCCGCAGCGACACCGGATCGGGGGTCGCCGCCTCGCGCGCGAGCACGGTCAGGCACGCGATCACCGCGGCGGCCGGCAACCAGCTCGACAGCCGGCGCGACCGCGGCGCCCCGGCCACGGCGTCGTTACCGGCGCCGGCGGTCCGGTGCTGGAGGTGGGCGCCGATCGCCAGGATCGCGTAGCCGACGGTCCACAGACTGTCGGTGCTCAAGGTGCCGGTGTAGTCGCCGGCCAGCGTACGGCGGGCGTAGACCAGATCGGCGATGAACAGGGCGACGAAGCCGGCGAACAGCACCCGCAGCGCCCCACGGGTGCGGGCCGGCAGGTGGCGGAACAGCACGGTCACCACGCACAGGCCGAGCACCATGTCGGCGAGCGGATAGAACGACACCAGCGCGACCTTGAACACCTCGTGGCCACCCGCGACCGGCAGCAGGACGGTGTGGAGGATGACCGCCCCGCCGCCGACCATCAGCGTCGAGGCGTCGAGCGCGAACGCGATCCGCTCGCCACGGCGGCCGAGCTGCTCCGGGAACGACAGCAAGCCGGCCAGCGCCACCGGGAAGCAGGCGACGAACAGCAGGTCGCCGACCGACGGGAAGGCCTGGTCGTGCTGCACCAGGGTGATGTAGTCGTAGACCCCGTTGGCGACGATCCAGAGCGTGCACGCCAGCGCCATCAAGCGCCAGCCGCGCCGCGCCCGCGCCGCACCGACGGTGGCGGCGGCACGCAACATCAGCACCACCGCCGCCACCAGCGCCGGGTAGTCGGCGAGCTCGTTGATCAGCCCCTCGTAGCCGCCCAGGCGGATCGGCCACGCCGTCCACGCGACGTAGGCCAGCGTGTACAGCCCGACGCCGATCGCGACGGGCCGCCCCCAGTCGCGCGCGGGTCGATCCGAGGACACTCGGCCAGGTGAATCGACCGGGGCCGGCAGGTCTGGAGCCTCGCCCGAACGCGCCGCGGGCATCAGCGGGCGACCGGCCGCCGCGGGCTGGGTGGCGGATCGAGCATGTCGCGCACGGCCCGGGCCAGGGCCGCGGGGGTGAACGGCTTGGGCAGGAACCCCGCCAGCGACGCCAGCAACTCCTGCAAGAGCGCGCCGTCCTGGCTGTCGCCGGAGACGTACAGGACGTGGAGCCGGGGGTGGCGCTTGCGCAGGACGCCGGCCAGCACCCGGCCGTTGCGTCCGGGCAGGACCACGTCGGTGACCAGGAGGTCGACCTCGTGGAGGACGGCCTCGTCGAGGGCCAGCGCCTCCTCCGCCGAGCGCGCCAGCCGCACGGTGTAGCCGCGGGTCCGCAGCACCCGGGTCGCCAGCCGGCGCACGTCGGCGTCGTCCTCGACCAGCAGGATGGTCTCGGTGCCGTCGGGGACCTCCTGCACGGCGCGGGCGACCAGCCGCTCGACCTGGCCATGGGCCCGCGGCAGGTACACCTCGAACATCGTGCCGCGGCAGAGGGCGCTGCGCACCTCGATCGTGCCGCCGGCCTGCTCGATGATGCCATGACAGGTCGCCAGCCCCAGACCGGTGCCGCGGCTGCTCGGCTTGGTGGTGAAGAAGGGCTCGAACGCGTGGGCCAGGGCGTGGGCGTCCATGCCCACGCCGGTGTCGGTGACGGTGAGCAGGACGAAGTCGCCGGCGCCGAGCTGCGGGTGGCGCGCGCGCTGGCCGGGGTCGACGGTGACGTTGCTGGTCGCGACCGACAGGGTGCCGCCGTCGGGCATGGCGTCGCGGCCGTTGAGCACCAGGTTGAGGATGACCTGCTCGAGCTGGCCGGGGTCGACCAGCGCGGGCCACAGGTCGGGGGCGAGCGTGGTGGTCAGCGTGACGCGCTCGCCGGCCACGGTCGCGAGCAGCTTGCGCAGCTGGCCGACGAGATCGCTGACCGAGATCAGCCGCGGCCGGGTGATCTGCCGGCGGGCGAACGCCAGGAGCTGGCGGGTGAGCGCGGTCGCCCGCTCGGTGGCGCCGAGGATGAGCGCGATGTCCTCGTGCCGCGGATCGTCGATGGCGATCGACTCCTCGAGGAGGGTGCCGGCGATCGTGACGCCGCTCAGCAGGTTGTTGAAGTCGTGGGCGATGCCGCCGGCCAGGCGGCCGATGCTCTCCATCTTGCGGGCCTGGCCGAGCTGGTCCTCGAGCAGCTTGCGCTCCGAGACGTCCACGAAGGCCCCGATCAGGCGCAGCGGCCGGCCGCCGTCGTCGCGCACCACGAGGCGGCGGTCGAGCACGTGGCGGGTGACGCCATCGGGCCCGACGATCCGGTACTCGCTCTCCCAGGTGAGCTGGTCGCCGGCGAACAGGCGCTCGGTGTCGGCCTGGAGCGCGGGCAGGTCGTCGGGGTGGACCCGTTCGAGCCAGCGCGCGAACGACGGCGTCACCTGGCCGGGCTCGTGCCACATGAGCGCGAACGCGGACTGGCTCCAGTAGGTCTCGCCGGTCACGCAGTTCCACTCCCACACCGCGTCGCGGGTCGCGCGCATGGCCAACTCGAACCGCTCCTCGCTCTGCCGCAGCGCCGCTTGCGCCTGGCGGCGGTCGCTGATGTCGGTGACCAGGCCCTCGATGGCGAGCAGCCGGCCGTCGGCATCGTAGCCCCCCTCGGCCTGGTCCCACACCCACTTCACCTCGCCGGTGGCGGTGCGGATCCGGTACTCGTTGCTGCAGCGGAGGTGGAGGTCGAGGTTGCGCTGGCACTTGGCCCACAGCGGCTCCGCGTCCTCGGCCAGGATCAGGTCACCGAAGGCGATCCGGCGGTTGTCGCGCAGCTCCTCGACGGTGTACCCGGTGAGCGCGAGGCAGCCCTCGCTGACCAGGTCCATGGTCCAGGCGGCGTCGTTGCGACAGCGGTAGGCCATCCCGGAGATGTTGGCCAGGAGCGCGCGGTACGAACGATTCCGGTCGCGCAGCTCGGCGTCGACCTGACGGCGCCCGGTGATATCCTCGCACACCACCAGCGTGCGCGGCTCGCCGCTCAGCTCGGTGTAGCCGCTGACGGTCAGGCGGCTCCAGGCGTCGACGTCGGCCTGGGATCCCGGCACGTCGATCGAGAGGCGGCGGGGCGCCCCGGCGACGATCTCGGCGATCTCGACCCCGACACCGACGCCGAGCGTCCGACACACCGCCGCGAAGTCGACGCCCTCGACGACCGCGCCACCGTGCAGCGGGCCCACCCCGTCGCGCCACGGCCGGTTGCACGCCACGATCCGGCCGCCCCGATCGAGCACCGCCGCCGGGGACGGCATCGCGTCGAGCATCCGCGCGGAGGCAGGCACCGGCGAAGACTAGCGCGGGGACAGGCTTCGGGGGGATACGCGCCGGACAACGTTGGGGTTTCTGGGCCCACCGCGAAGAAGACGCTTCCCGGTCGATCCCACCGCCCTCAGAGCCTGGGCACGAATCGGCCCAGGCTCTTGATCGATCGGACGGACCCGGCAGGAAGCCGGGACCGTCCTCCACAGAGGGAACCCCGCCCAGACTTCCGTTCTGGGCTCAGCCGACGGCGGCGAGCAGGGCGCGGGCCGCGGCGAGCCCGGACAGGTAGGCGCCATGAACGGTGGCCGGGTAGGCGCGGTGGGTGGCCTCGCCGGCGAAGAACAGCCGGTCACCGACGGGCGCGGCCAGGGCGTCGTGATCACCACATCGGGGCTGGCCTGCGCGCCGCGCGCCGCGGGCGGGTCCCGCCGCGGGCGACCACAGCCGAGGGTCAGCGTGACGCTCGCGGCCGCCGCGCGTTCGAGGAGTTCGCGGCGGCTGGGCCGGTCGGTCATGGCTCAGGGTATCGCGCTGGCGATCCGCGCGCCCGCAGCCGGCGCCAGCCCGGGCGGTGGGCGGCGGCGGTACCATCGCCGCCCATGATCGACCATCGACGACGCGTCGCTGCCGCGCCGACCTCGGCCCTGCTCGTGGCCGGCCTCTTCGCCTGCACCCCGCCGGCCGCGCCGGTCGCCCTCGGTGCGCTGACGCCGCCCTCGCCTTCGGCGCCCACCGGTGCGTCCTGTGCCGGCGACGCGTTCAGCGACGCGTACATGCGCGGCGTGATCGAGACCCTCACCCAGCCGGCGTGGGCCGGGCGCAAGTTCGACAGCGACGGCCTGGTGCAGGCGACCCACTGGCTGCGCGATCAGTTCGCGTGCATCGGGCTCGAGCCAGGGGCGCCGGCCCTGGGGCTGACGACCGGCGGCTTCGAGCAGCCGTTCGAGACCGACGGCGACGAGATCGATCCGGCCGCGGACATCAGCGGCTACACCTTCGACCAGGACGCGACCTACCGATTCACCAACGTCGTCGGCACCCTGCCCGGCCGCGGGCGGCTCGCGGCCGAGGTGATCGTCGTCGGCGCCCACCTCGACCACCTGGGGACGTCCGGCAAGCAGCACGGCGCGCTGGTGGTCGGCGCCGACGACGACGCGAGCGGCGTCCTGGCGCTGCTGGCGATCGCCCGGCAGCTCGCGAGCGAGCCGGCGCCGCCCGAACGCCGGACGATCGTCTTCGCGGGCTGGGGTATCGAGGAGGATCCGTTCTACGTGCGCGGCTCGCAGGCGCTGTTCGAGGCCGTCGACGCGGCCGACCCGTCGGCGGCGGGCCGGATCATGTACTACGTCAACTTCGACATGATCGGCGCGTACCGCGACCACGGTAACGTCAACGTCATGGGCACGTTCGACGCGACGCCCGGGACCCGCTACGGCGCGAGCCCGGCCCGCCGGCTGATGACCGCGATCGCGGCGCGCCATCCCGAGGTCCGCGCCGATCTCGGCGACCGGGGCGAGGCCTCCGACCACCAGACGTTCTGTGAGCACGGGATTCCGTATGCGTTCTTCTGGACCGAGGACGACTGCTACCACCAGGCCTGCGACACGGCGCCCCGCATCGACTACGAACACCTCGCGTCGATCCTGCGGATCGCGAGCGAACTCACCCTCGGCCTGGCCGTCGCCCCCGACCTCGCGACCGCGCGCCGCGAGTTCCCGGCCGCGTACCGGGCCGCCTACCCCGGCGAGACCTGCGCGACCCAGGACTGACGGCCGTCCCTTCGCGCCGCGCCGGCGGCGGCGTCGATGGAATTCGCCGCCGGCAAGGCCTGGTTGCCCGGCCTGCCCCAGCCTTGACGACGCCGACGACGCGGCGCGGGCCTCCCGGATCTTCGCGGATGGACACCGGCGCTGGGGCCGGGCCATCATCGAGGCTCGTTGATCGTGACGCGATCCGTCTCGCCCGGGGGGTTGTACCGATGCGCAGCAAGCACGTGTGTTCACCGTGGGTCGTGGTCGGGGCGCTGGGGGGCGCGCTGATGGCGGCGGCACCGGCGCGGGCCGACGACGTCGCCGCCTGGAGCCAGCGGCGCGCGGTCACGGTGACCGGCACCGGCGGCCTGCCGCTGCTCGACTTCCCGGTGCGGGTCGGGCTCACCGCCGCCAGCTTCGACTTCGGGTCGGCGCGGAGCGACGGCGGTGACCTGCGGGCGGTCGCCGCCGACCTGACCACGCCGCTGCCGTACTGGATCGAGTCGTGGGACCCGGTCGGGCAGACCGCGGTGGTCTGGGTCCGGCTGCCGGCGATCGCGCCGTGCGGGCCGACCCGCTTCCACCTCCTGGCCGGCAACCCGGCGGCGACGTCGCAGGCGTCGATCACCGCACGCTACGAGCTCGCGCGGGCCACCAACGCGCTGCGAGGCCGGTTCGAGAACTTCTGGGCCGCGGAGCAGACGTCGGTGGTGCGGCTGGTCGAGGTCGACGACCTGATCGAGAAGGTCGACACCTCGCCCGGGGCTCTTCTTTCGACCAAGACTCTCGGTCGGGGCTGGGTGGGCTGGGTCGGGTCGACCAAGACTCTCGGTCGGGGCTGGGTCCTTTCGACCAAGACTCTCGGTCGGGGCTGGGTGAGACCCTCGGGGTCCCGCGTCAGTTCGAGCAGTGCACCGGGTCCGAGTCCGGAGCGATCTGGCAGATACAACGGAAGTTGCCCGCGAGACACGACTGCAAGCAGTCGGCGACGCAATTGCCGTCGGCGTCGGGGGATATCGAGGGCGTGCACGTTTCGAGGCACTGGCCGTTGCCGTCGGTGAAGTCCCAGTAGTCGACCGGACACAGGTCGTTACAGTCCGGGGTGCCGTCGCCGTCGGTGTCGACGTCGCCGTTGGACCAGCCGACGGGCCCGAACGTGGCACACACCAGGCCACAGTCCGTATTGTAGTTGGGGTCGCTGGGATCGTCGCTCCAACCGCAGCCGCACAGGCCCGGGGCGGTCTTGTTGGGATCGCCCGGGCAGTAGTCGACTGTCGACGTGTGGACCACGGCGCCCGTCGCTGGGTCGCAGGTGTCGGTCGTGCAGGCGTCGCCGTCGTTCACGGTCACGGCCATGTTAGTCACTCCCGTGACCGGGTCGCAGGCGTCGACCGTGCATGCGTTGGCGTCATCCACGCTCACACGCAGCCCGGCGCAGGTGCCGTCCACCGTGCAGGCGTCTGGTGCGGTGCAGAGAGAGCCATCGCTGCAGGCGGCGCCGATGGCTTCGTGGTTCGCCTGGCACGCCCCTATGCCGTTGCACGCGTCGGGGTTGTCGCAGACCGTATCGCTGCCGTCAGCGCACGCGACGCCGACCGCCGCGAACGAGTTGCCCGGGCATGCCGCCGCGTGGCCCGTGCAGGTCTCGGCGACGTCGCACCCGCCCGGTGCCTCGGCCCGACACACGATCGTGTC
>JAYVSF010000025.1:0-3608 GCA_043775605.1 Myxococcales bacterium | reverse complement strand
ACGAGACCACGGTCGGCGAGTGGCTGCAGTTCCTCGACGCGCTGCCGGCCGGCGAGCGCGCCCGCCGGACCCCGGGCGTCGATCGTCCCGACGCCGACGCGGTCGCGCTCGACCGGCTCGGCGCCGGTCGCTGGCGCTACGTGTTCCGGCCCGGCGCCGGCCGGACCTACGCCGCCGCCACCGGCGAGCCGCTGCGCTACCTCCGCCGCCACCGGCGCGCCGCGCAGGACTGGACCCGCTTGCCGGTCACCGCGATCAGCGGCGACGACGCGCTCGCCTACCTGGCCTGGCTCGATCGCTCCGGCCGGGTGCCCGGCGCCCGGCTGTGCACCGCGCTCGAGTGGGAGCGCGCGGCCCGCGGCGCCGACGAGCGCGAGTATCCGGCCGGCGACCGCCTCGATCCCGACGACGCCAACGTCGACGTCACCTACGATCGTGACGACTGGGGCCCCGACGAGGTCGGCTCCCACCCGGCGTCGCAGAGCCCGTTCGGCGTCGAGGATCTCGCCGGCAACGCGATGGAGCTGGTGGCGCCCGTGGGCCACGGCGCGGACGGCGCCGGCGCGGCCACCCGCGGCGGCGGCTACAACTTCAACGCCGGGATCAACGACGTCCTCAACCCCAACTCGTTCGGCCTCACCGCGCGCGAGACGTCGGTCGGCCTGCGGGTGTGCGCCGGCTGGCCGGATCGCACGCCCTGACGCTCATGTTCGCGCGGCGTGCACACTTCGCGATCGATCGCCGACTGGGGGAGTTCTACGAGAGCATCATCTGGAACAACGCCTACCGGTACTGGGTCCAGCGCAGCTGCCCGTGATGGTGGAGGGTCACCAGCGGTTGGCCTCCAGGCCGTACAGCTTGCACGCGTGGTGGAACGCGACCTCGGCGCCGCGGTCGTCGCCGGGGCCGGGCGTGTAGTCGAGCGCGCCGCCGGCCCACTGCAGCTCGCTGTCGGTGAACGCCAGCATCACGCACATCTCCTGATCGCTGTTGCCCCAGCCGACGACGTTCGCGCCGGGGTTGTCGAAGCGGCAGGTGAAGCGCAGGCCGGTGTGGCCGGTCATCGCGAACGCCGGGTCGAGGCGCTTGCCCAGCGGCTCACCAACGGTGCCCTCGGTCGCCAGCACCGGCACGTCGCCGCCGGCGCCGGTCGCGGTCAGCTCGATGCCCCGGCCGAGGCCGTGGTAGTGGGGCAGCACCCAGTACAGGTTGAAGTCGGGGGCGCGGCCGAGCAGGCGCTGGCTGAGCTCGGCGAAGTCGCAGTCGACGGTGAACGTCGAGGTCCGGCCCGGGGGCAGCGCCAGCGCCTGGTAGGTGAACGACAGCCCGGCGAGCTGGGTGCGCAGCTCGCCGGCCGGGATCGTGCGGACCATCAGATCGAGCGCGGTGGTGATCGGCTCGTCGCTGGCGTTGAGCAGGTGGACTCCGGCGACCAGCCTGGCGTGCGGCGGGATCGGGATGGCCATGCCGGGCGGGAAGGCCTGGGTCTCGGCGGTGGCCTGGGTCGACTGCGCGAACAGCACGCCGCCGACCGCGGCCGCCAGCGGCTCCTGGAACCCGCGGTCGTCGCACGGCCAGGTGCCGTCGGGCCCGGGGTACGAGCTGTCGGGCACCCAGAACCAGTTCGAGTGATGGAAGCCGGGGCCGGCGGTCAGGCTCACCTCGTTGACGAACATCGGCAGCTCGTTGCCGAGCGTGAGGCTCACGCACTGCGCCGGGTGCTCCTCGCCGGCGGCGAGCTGGTACGGGCCGAAGTGATAGACGTGGTGGCCGGGCAGGTCGCTGCCGTCGTCGGCGGGGGCGAGGTTGTCGCCGCAGGCCGAGGCCGTCATCGTGGCGACGGCGACGGCCAGGACCATCGACCCGACGCGAACCATGGCTGACGGACCCCGGCGCATGACCGCGCGCAGGATCGCCCACCGGCCGCGCGTCGTCACCATCTTCCTCGCGCAATTTGACACCCGGGCCCGGGCCGGGCGATGAACCTCGCCATGCTGAGCATCGATCTCCGGGGCAAGCGCGCGCTGGTCGCCGGCGTCGCCGATGACGGCGGCTTCGGCTGGGCGATCGCCAAGGCGCTGGCCGAGGCCGGGGCCACGGTCTGCCTGGGCACCTGGCCGCCGGCGCTGGGCATCTTCCAGACCCTGCTCGGGCGCGGCAAGTTCGACGCGTCGATGGTGCTGGCCTCGGGCGAGAAGCTGGCGTTCGAGAAGATCTACCCGCTCGACGCCGACTTCGATCGGCTCGAGGACGCTCCGGCCGAGCTCAAGGACTCGCGCCGGTACCGCGACTGCGGCGACTTCACCATCCACGGCCTGGCCGCGGCGATGCAGCGCGACCTCGGCACCGCCGACGGCGCCGGCGTCGTCGACATCGTGGTCCACAGCCTGGCCAACGGCCCCGAGGTCAAGAAGCCGCTGCTCGAGACCAGCCGCAAGGGCTACCTCGGCGCGGTCGGGGTCTCGGCCTACTCGCTGACGTCGATGGTCGCGGCGTTCGGCCCGATCATGCGGCGCGGCGGCGCGTTCCTGTCGCTGTCGTACCTCGCGTCGGAGCGGGTGGTGCCCGGCTACGGCGGCGGCATGTCGTCGGCCAAGGCCGCGCTCGAGAGCGACACCCGCACCCTGGCCTACGAGGCTGGCCGCCAATGGGGCCACCGGGTCAACTGCCTCTCGGCCGGCCCGTTCGCGTCGCGCGCGGCCTCGGCGATCGGTTTCATCGACAAGATGGTCGACTACACCCGCCGCAACAGCCCATTGCCCGAGGCCTTGACCGCGGCCGAGGTCGGCAACACCGCCGCGTTCCTGTGCTCGCCGCTGGCCTCGGGCATCACTGGCGCCACCGTGTTCGTCGACAAGGGCTACGCCGCCATGGGCCTCGCCGTCGACACCGAGGGCCCGGCCTCGCCCTGAGCGCCTACGCGTCGTTCGACGCACGCGCGACGTGCAGCTCGCCGCGGAGCGAGCGCACCTTGTAGTCGAAAGGGCGGAGGAAGTTGAGGCCGATGAGGCCGCCGATACCGTACCCCTCCGGTAGATCATGCACGTGCAGGCGGAAGTCGCTGAGCTCGAACCCGAGCGCGCCGAAGCGGCTGACCCGCAGCAGGTAGCCGGGCTCGCTGGCGACCGCCGACCGGATCATCGTCCGCGCGTCGCCGTCGCGGGCGCTGTAGCCAAGGGCGTCGGTGATCTCCGGGATGATGATCGTCTCGGATGCGGCCGTGTCGAGGGCAACCTCAACCTCGAGCGGATCACCCTGACGCCCCCAGAGCCACGCGGTGACGACGATCAGCTCGCCGCTGGTGTCGAAGCTGGTGATGATCACAGCCAGCCGGCGCCAGAGATCGGGCCGCGCTTGCGTCCCGTGAAGAAGGACCCGGTGGCCCGCGTCCCGATGACGCCCCGGGCTGCGCCCAGCGCCACCGCCCGCCGGGGGGCGTGGGCCACCACGCGCGCCGAGCGAAAGACGAAGTTGTGGTCGGCACGCTCGATGTCGGACAGGACGACCCACTCGTCGGGGTAACGAGCGCAGATGTCCGTCCACGTCAGGAGGGCGTCGTCGGCCGCGGCAACCGCCACTGCTTGCGTCATCCTCCGACGATCGGGACG
>JAYVSF010000024.1:0-8336 GCA_043775605.1 Myxococcales bacterium | reverse complement strand
CAACGCGGTGACCGAGCGCGACGAGGAGGAGGCCGCCGACCTGCTCGAGCTGATCGAGAGCGAGCTGCGCGATCGCCGGTTCGCGCCGATCGTCCGGCTGCAGGTCGAGAAGACGATGACGCCGATGCTACGCGGCAAGCTGGCCGCCGAGCTCGAGCTCGACGAGGAGCGCGACGTCTTCGAGGCGGTCGGCATGCTCGGTCAGCGCGACCTCATGGAGCTGGCCAACCTCGACCTGCCGGCGCTACACGATCCGCCGCACGCGCCGTCGGCGCCGATCGAGCTGCTCAGCGACCGCAACGTCTTCCACACCCTGCGCGACCTCGGCAGCGCGCTGGTCCACCACCCGTACGAGTCGTTCCACCAGTCGGTCGAGCGGTTCCTCAAGGAGGCGGCCACCGATCCCAAGGTCCGCGCGATCAAGATGACGCTGTACCGGACGTCGCGCGACTCGCAGGTGATCAAGCACCTCATCACCGCGGCGATGGGCGGCAAGCAGGTCGCGGTGGTGCTCGAGCTCAAGGCCCGCTTCGACGAGGAGGCCAACATCCGCTGGGCCAGCCGCATGGAGCGCGCCGGCATCCACGTCACCTACGGCGTGGTCGGGCTCAAGACCCACTGCAAGGTGATCCTGGTGGTGCGCCAAGACTACGACGGGCTCCGCCGCTACGCCCACATCGCGACCGGCAACTACCACGCGGGCACCGCGCGCCTGTACACCGATCACGGCCTGTTCACCTGCGACGACGCCATCGGCCGCGATCTCACCGAGCTGTTCAACTACCTGACCACCGGGTTCAAGCCCAAGCGCAAGTACACCAAGATCCTGCCCGCGCCCAAGACGCTCAAGGCCGCGCTGCTCGACAAGATCGAGCGCGAGATCGACCACCAGCAGAGCGGCGGTAAGGGCGTCATCCAGTGGAAGGTCAACGCGGTCGAGGACGTCGACGTGGTCCGCGCGCTGTACCGGGCGTCGCAGGCCGGCGTGACGATCGATCTGATCGTGCGCGACACCTGTCGGCTGCGGCCGGGGCTGCCCGGGCTGTCCGACACGGTGCGGGTCATCAGCATCGTCGGCCGGTTCCTGGAGCACGGTCGCATCTTCTATTTTCACAACAACGGCAAGCCCGAGTACTACCTCGGCTCGGCTGACGTCATGCAGCGCAACCTCGAGCGGCGGGTCGAGGTGGTGGCGCCGATCGAGGAGCCGCGGCTGCAGGCCGAGCTGCGCGCGTACCTCGACATCCAGCTCGGCGATCAGCGCGGGGCGTGGGACATGCAGTCCGACGGCTCGTACGTGCAGCGGTCCGGCGTCGGCACCAAGCACGCCCAGCAGCAGCTGATCGAACGGACCGAACGCCGGTTGCGCGAGGCCACGCGGCTCAAGCGGCGCAAGGTCCAGGGCATCGCCAAGCGCAAGCTCCGCTAGCGAGCACGTCCTCACGCCCGGAAAACTCTGCGCCGGACGGACGCGAACGCGCACGTCACAGCAGATCGTGGCAACACGTCCGCAGATCCTGCTCGCCCGTCGCGCGCACGGTGCGGCGTGTGGTGGCATACGTGGCAGTGACGTACCGTCGCAGCGCGCATTTGCTGGTCGACTTGATCGCGGCCGCGGCCGTACCATGGGGGGTGCAGCGGGTCACTTGTCCACGGAGGTAGCATGCCTGATCGTCGACGAGCGGAGTCAGGGACGGAGCGGCGCCGACACTTTCGCGCCCGGGTCGGGGCGAGCGTGGTGGTGCACGCGTCGCGCATCGCGCTGCGCGGTCAGGTCGTCGACCTGTCGTTGGGTGGCGTGCGTGTCCGGCGCGCGGACGATGACGTCCCCTGTCCGGCGTTCGGCACCCCGGTGACGATCGAGGTCGAGCTCGCCCGGGCCGGCTGGGTGATCCAGCCCGGCTGGATCCAGCGCAGCACGATCGACGAGATCGTCATCGCCTTCGATCAACTGGCGCCGCAGGTCGAGGATCTGATCGAGGAGGAGGTCCTGGCCGCGCTCGAGGCCGCGCACCGACCGCGCATGGTCGTGGTCGATCCGACGCCCGAGCGCCGGCAGCGGATGGTGGCGGCGTTGCGCGAGGCCGGCTGCGACTCGTACGAGGCCTCGACCCCGCTCGAGGCGATCGATCTGGTCGGCCGCCCGCACAACCACATCACCGGCATCGCGGTCGCCGCGCAACTGACCCAGACCGGCGGCGACGAGCTGATGGACTTCTTCGCCGAGACCAACCCCGGCATCCGGCTGGCGATGATCGCCGACGCCACCGGCGAGGGCCCGCGGGCCACCCGCGACGGCATCGCGGTGGTCTGCCCTGATGATGACGATGACGACGCGCTCGATCGCAGCCTGCGCGACTTCGTCGACGACGCCCGCGCGAGCCGCGGCCGCGCGCCCTGAACGCGTCACCGACGCGCGCGCGCTGGCCGTCCCCCGGTCGTCCTCGCTCAGTGCGAGCTGAGCGAGAGCGTGTTGCCGTCGGGATCCTTGAACCAGGCGACCCGGGCGCCGCCGCCGGGCGCGGTCCAGATGCCGAGCTCGTCCTGGTCGAAGAAGCCGTAGCGCTCGAAGACCACGCCACGCTCGACCAGCGCGCGGATCGCGGCCGGCAGATCGGCGACCTCCCAGCCGAGCGCGGTGAACGGGTGCGGCGTCAGCTCCTTGACCCGCTGGATCCGCACCGTCGTCCCGGCGGCGTCGAACACCAGCGCGAACGGCGTCTCCTCGACCAGGCGCAGGCCGAGGACGTCCTCGAAGAAGCCGCGAGCCCGGGCCGCGTCGACGGTGGCGAGGAAGGCGACGAGCGGGGCGCCGGCGAGCATGGGTCAGTCCTCCGAGACTGTGAATCTTTCAGATTCCCAGCCTCTGATTGATCGGCTCACCGACGAGGAACGTCGGCAGCGCCTGTACGGAAACGAGCTTGTTTCACAAACTCTCCGGCGTCGGGGTCAGGGGCAGCGGCCGCCACCGTCAGCGACGGTGACGGTGGTGCGATCGAGGGCGGCGTCGAGGGTGTGGTAGCTCGCGCGCAGGCCGACGAACCAGTCGAGGTGGGCGCCGACGATGCTGCCGCCGGTGTCGGCGGCGATCACGCAGCCGTCGTGGATGAAGCCGCCCCACGGCGGGTCGCCCGGCACCGGCACGCCGTCGAGCTCGGCGACGTACAAGGACGTGCCGTAGGGCACGACGCTGCGATCGACAGCGACCGAGCGATAGGGCGCGAGCGGCCGGTTCTGGACGCCGATGCCCCACGGGTGGCCACCGTCGACCTCGACGAAGCACGGCGAGCGCGCGCAGCCACAGGCGCCGGCGACGTTGAGCACCCGGCCGTCGGCGAGGCGGCCAGTGCCCTCGAGCCGCAGGTTGCGCGCGAACTCGGGCGTCACGGTGGCGAAGACCGTGCAGCGCGCGTCGTACAGCGGCTCGCTCGGCGTGCCCGGGTAATCGACCTCGGCGGTGACCCAGTAGTAGGTGAGATCGAAGGTGCCGCGCGCCTGGCCGGCGGCCGGCCGGGCATCGATCGCGGCGTCGACGCCGAGGTCGGGCTCGCCCGCCAGGGTCTGACCGCATGCAGCGGTGACGGCGATGAGGGCGAGGGCGGCGCGGCGCATGAGCCGCCGAGCCTGCCACAGGCCTTGGCGACGGCGCACCATTCGGCGCACCGATCTCGCCACGATCTCGTCATGAGCCCGCGTCGTGTCGGCGCGCGGGACCGTGCGCGGTCCATCTACGTACACCGATCGGCCGGACCTGTGGGCCGATCGCGATTCAGCGAGCGAGCGTCAGCGCGATCGCTCAACTCGGGCGCGAGATCCGCGGCGGCGTGCTGGTGCCGCGCGAGATCATCGGCGAGAGCAGATCGGCCAGCCGATCCTCGCGCAGCAGGTACGACAGCACCTCGTCGCGGGTGGCCTGGCGCTCGCCGACCAGGACCTCGGCCGAGCCGGCGGCGTCGAGCAACAGGCCGGCGCCGA
Source organism: Myxococcales bacterium (assembly GCA_043775605.1). Lineage (GTDB taxonomy): Bacteria > Myxococcota_A > Polyangia > Haliangiales > Haliangiaceae > UBA2376. The sequence continues at coordinate 4,361 of JAYVSF010000024.1, read as the reverse complement.
CCAGTCGCTCGGCGTCGTCCTCCTCGAGCCACACCACCGCGCCGCCGCGCTGGCTGAGCTCGCCGACCAGCTCGTGCGACCGCCGCGCCGACTCGGGCAGCGGCGCCGCCCGCTCGCGCAGCAACACCGCGCAGTCGGCGCCGCGATCGTCGACCATGTCGCACAGCCGGCCGAGCACGCGGACCGTGGCCTGGGCCGGCCCCGAGTGCAGCTCGACCGCGAGCCGACGCGGCCCGGCCGAGGTCTCGAGGGTGAGCAGCATCGGCGCGCGCGGACCGTGGCGCGGGCGATCGGGCTGGCTGACCAGCGCGATGCGCGCGGCCGAGATCACGATGCCGTGGGTCTTCACCCCGACCAGCAGCTCGACCACGGCGTGGCGCAGGAGCTCCTCACGGAACGCCGGGGTCGCCAGATCCTTGCGCTCGTTGGCGGCGCGCAGGTACTTGTCGCGGGCGGCGGCCAGCGCGACCCGCGGATCGACGGTGGCGGCGAACGGCCCGGAGCTGGAGGTCGCGACCGGCGGGCGCGGCACCGGTGCGCTGCCCGAACGCTCGGTCCCAGCCCGCGCGGCCGGGATCGGCGGCGGACCGGTCGGCACCGGCGGTGGCATCGCCGGCCCAGGGACCGCCGCGACCGCCGCGACCGCCGCGACCGGCGCGGGCGCCGGCGGCGGGATGACGACCACGGTGGGGATCGACTGCGACAGGTGGACCGGGATCGAGCCCGTCGCCGCGGCCAGCGCCGGCACCGCGTCGGCGACCCGCTCCTGGACCTCGTCGGTGCGGCGCATGTCGCCGAGGTGGGCGTCGATCTCGAGCAGGAGCTGACGGATGGTCGGCCGGCGCTGCTCGACCAGCGCGCGGATGAAGCTGGGCGCGAACGGCCACGTCGGATACGGCGGCGAGGCGTGGGCGGCGACCCACAGCCCGGCCATCCGGCTGGCGACGATCGCCACCGCCTCGTCGACGGTCGGCTTGGCCAGCGGCGGCAGCACCCGGATGCGATCGACCGCGGCCTGGGGCACGTCGCGCCGCAGCTCGACCCACTGCTGGGTCTGGCACATCAGCACGATCGCGACCGGCGCCTGCTGGTACAGCTCCATCAGCGCGGTGAACAGCCGGGCCACGCCGGCCGCGCCGACGATGCCGGAGATCGACTCGATCTGATCGAGGCAAAGCACGATCGGCCGGTTCGACGTCAGGCAGATCGCCCGCACCACCTCGAACGCCCGGCTCTCGTCGTCGACACCGCGCTCGAGCCCGAGCAACGCCAGGTCCTCGCCGGCCAGCTCGGCCGCCCGCAGCCAGTCGATGATCGCGCGCTCGGCGTCGCGATCGGTGATGCGGCACAGCACCCGCCCGAAGTCGGCCGGCAGCACCGACAGCGGCGCCAGCCGGCGGCCGCGCTTGTACAGCAGCGGGCCGATCTCGGGGTCTTGCTGGGCCAGGCTGCGGAACGCCATCGAGAACCGCTCGCCGCCGACCAGGACGTCGTCGATGCGCGCGACCACGTCGTCGTCACCGTTGTCCTCGGCGTCGCGGCGGACCGCGCCGGCGACCTTGAGCAGGGTGTCCCACAGCATGCGCTCGAGCACGCCGGCCGCGGCCAGGCCCTGGACCGCGTAGCGCGCGAGGTGGGCGAACGGCGCCGCGTCCTTGAGCGGCGGCACGTCGACGCACACGTACGCGCCCTCGGCCCGCCGGCGCAGGTGGGCGAGCTGGTGGGTCTTGCCCATGCCGGGGTCGCCGGTGACCAGCACCATCTGGGCCCGGCGATCGCGGCCGACGATGGCGATGGCCTCGGCGATCGCGGTCCGCACCGTGCCGTGGACGCTGGCGACGTCGGGCGGCGGCGCGTTCTCGAGGTCGAGGCGGACCACCGGATCCGCGAACGGGCTGGGCGTGGCCAGGAGGATGCGGCCGAGGTCCATGGTCGTCTCCGTGGTGAACTCGGTCATCGGCGGGCCACGTAGTAGAGGAGTCCGCGGCCCGGACGCTCGATGCCGGCCGCGCGCTCGGCGACCTGGCCGGGATCCTGGGCCACCGACAGATCGATCAGCCACTCGTGCTCGAGAGCCTCGAGCGCGGCGGTGACATCGGCGTCGGTGGCGGACACGCCCCGTCGACGGAGCTCGGCGCGGACCGCGGGGATCGGCACCAGCCCGCCGGCCCGGGTCCCGGCGTCGACGTCGCCGATCGCGGTCACCAGCGCGGTCCGCAGCGCGGTCGCGTCGACCGGCGCCGGGCCGCGGCCCTCGAGCGCCGCCAGCCGCGCGGCCAGGGCCGCCACGGTCGCCTCGAGCGCCGCCAGCCGGACCGCCGCCGTCGGGGCCTTGCCTGCGGGCGCCTTGGCCGGCTTCGGCGCACCCGGCGGCTTCACCCGAGCCGGGCGCGGCGCTGGCGGTGCGGCCGCTGAGGTCGCGCGCGCGGCCACCCCCGCGTCGGTGAGCTGGACCTGCACCACGCGCCCGTCCTTGCGGGTCGTCAGCCAGCCGGCAAGGAGCAACTCGGGCAGGACCTTGCCCAGCCCACGCACGCTACCCGCCGCGACCTCCCGTCCAGGTTCGAGCTTGCTCAGGAACGCAACCGGGGCGGTCCCCACGGGAGTGACTGTACGCGAGAACCCCGACGCCCCGCCAGTTCCTGCTACCGTCCTCGGCCATGGCAGCCACCGCGCCGGCGACCGGCCCCACCTTCTTCGGCCACCCCCGTGGCCTGATGACGCTGTTCTTCACCGAGATGTGGGAACGCTTCAGCTACTACGGGATGCGGGCCTTCCTCGTGGTCTACATCGCCACCCCGGTCGCCGCGGGCGGCCTCGGCGAGACCAAGGCCACCGCCGGCATCATCTACGCGCTCTACGGCTCGCTGGTCTACCTGATGAGCCTACCCGGCGGCTGGCTCGCCGATCGCTTCATCGGCCAGCAGAAGGCGGTGCTGTACGGCGGCTTCGTCATCATGCTCGGCCACATCACGCTGGCGATCCCGACCCACGCCACGTTCATGCCGGGCCTCGGCCTCATCATCCTCGGCACCGGGCTGCTCAAGCCCAACGTGTCGACCATCGTCGGCCAGCTCTACGACAAGAACGACATCCGCCGCGACGCGGGCTTCTCGATCTACTACATGGGCATCAACCTCGGCGCCTTCATCGCGCCGATCGTGTGCGGCTTCCTGGCCCAGAGCACCACCTTTCGCGGCTGGCTGGCGTCGGCGGGGATCTCGCCCACCGACGCGTGGCACTTCGGCTTCGGCGCGGCCGCGGTCGGCATGGCGGCGGGCATCGTCCAGTTCCAGTACGGGCGCAAGGACCTCGGCGACGCCGGTCGTGAGCCCGCCCCGCGCAAGCCGGTCGCCGACCGGCGGCCCCTGCCGGCGCTGGCCTACGCGGTCGTCGCGACCGCGGCCGCGATCATCGTCGCGTTCGCGATCTGGCGCCTGGCCGACGGCGTCGACAAGCCCGCTATCGCCGACGCGTTCGGGGTCGGCCTGCTGACGGTCGGCATCGCGGTGTTCGTGTTGATGCACCAGGTGGTCGCGGTAAACGCCGACGAGCGCCGGCGGGTCCTGGCCATGTCGGTGCTGTTCCTCGGCTGCCTGGCCTTCTTCGGGATCTTCGAGCAGGCCGGCTCGACCTTGTCGTTCTTCGCCGAGGAGCACACCCGGCGCAGCGTGCTCGGCATCGACTTCCCGTCGAGCTACTGGCAGTTCGTCAACGCCGCCTGCGTGATCCTCTTGGCGCCGGTGTTCACCTGGCTGTGGGTCAAGCTGGCGCGGTCGGGCAAGGAGCCGTTCTCGGTCAACAAGTTCGCGATCGGCATGGTCATCGCAGGCCTGGCGTTCCTCCCGCTCTTGCCGACCATCGCGATGATCGACCACGGCGACAAGACCAGCCCGATCTACCTGCTGCTCTACTACCTCATCGCCACCGCCGCCGAGATGTGCATCTCGCCGGTCGGGCTGTCGGTGATGAACAAGCTGGCGCCCGAACGGCTGGCCGGCTTCGTCATGGGCATCTGGTTCCTCGCCATCTCGATCGGCCTGTACCTGGCGGGTCGGGCCGAGGTCGAGGTCGGCAAGCTGGCCAAGCACCTCGAGTGGGGCACCGGCGGCATCTTCTACCTGATCATGATCTTCGCCGCGATCGTCGCCGCGCTGCTGTTCGCCGCCGCCGGCCCGGTCAAGCGGATGCTGGCCGCCACCGACGGTGGCCTGCCACCGGCGAACGCCGCCGCCGAATAGGGGACAGGCTCGGCGCCCCCGGAGCCTGTCCCCAGGTCAGTGGGCGCCGTCGACGTCGGTGATGACGAGGCCGTGGGCGGTCCAGGCGACGCAATCGTTGCTGGAGGTGATGCGGGTCTC
>JAYVSF010000023.1:0-2707 GCA_043775605.1 Myxococcales bacterium | reverse complement strand
GACACGCTACCGAACTCCGGGCTCGGGATCCCCGAGCATGTCGAGATCGTGACACAGACGACGATCCGGAAGGTTCCGTCCCCATGAAGGTTCACGTCATCGACTCGGACGATCTCGAGTTCGCCTCTGTGGCGGCGGCCGACATCGACCTGCGCGTCGATACAGACAACGTGCGCAACATCGTCCGCGCGGCCGTGGGGAACGCTCACGACCCGTCGCGGACGGCGGAACGGAGCGCTTGGGCGATCGTGGCCATCATCGGACACGCACGCCTCGGGGAAACGTACCGTCTCGACGGAGCTGCCCTGGTCGACGTGGCGGAATGGATGCGCGGGAACCTGGTCGGGAGCCACACGTTCTGGCACCTGCTGCACAGCCTCTTGCCTCGCGCGGTACCGGACCTGGCGCTGGCCATGGTGGCGGCCCGACCGACGGCCGTGGCGTGGGCGTACGCCGCCGCCACCATGGCAGAGTCGGACATCCGCGCGGAGGTCCAGCTTCGCATCGCTGGGTTCCCGTTGGCGTCGGTGCGCGAGCACTTCTTCGCGTTGCTCGGGCAGCATCGGCGCCTGATGCCGCCGGGTTCGATCTCGTCGGCCGACTTCGCGCCCGACGTGCTCGCCGACGTGCTGCGCGCCGGAGTCACGGACCCAGTCCCGGCGGTGCGCGAGCGCGCGATCGCGGTCGCGATCGGGATGAATGCGGTGCGGCTCGTGGGTGAAGAGGTCCTGGCCCGGCTCGACGACCCCGACGTGAACGTCCGCCAGTACGCGCTGGTTGCGCTCGGCACGCTCGACGATGCCGCGTCGCTGGCACGGTTGTACGACAAGCTCGACGCCGGGACGCAGGAGGAGATGACGTCTGCGATCTGGGGTCTGGCGCGCCGGCCCGACGGCCTCGCCCGCGTGCTCGCGCTCGCGACCGACGGCCGCGACTGGGTGATCCCCGAGCTGCTCGGCGCGCTCGCCGACGTCGCGGCCCTGATGACGGACGCGCAGATCGCCGCGCTCACGCACGCGCTCGCGGACCCGCGCCTGCCGCGCGTCATCGAGCGCCACCTGCGCCGCGCGCGCGACGGCGGTCCCGAGCACGGCGCCGACGGCAGCTGGTTCGTGGTCCGGACCGCCGCCGATCCCAAGCCCGCTCCTGGCTCGTGACCGGCCTGGTCGGCGGCCCTCGCGGGGCGAATCAGGCTTCGCCGGTGAAGAGGCGGGCCTGGCCGGCGGCGATGCGGGGGCGGTGCTTGCCGCGGCGCGTGCGGCGGTGCTCGACGCGGTCGCCGAGGATGCTGGTCGGCGGCGCGAGGGTGAGCGGCGCGACCGCGGCCTCGGCCTGGGTGCCGACCGCCGGCTCGAGCACCGGCGCCGGCTCGACCGCCGTGATGGCGTCGCCGGTCACCACCTCGAGGACGTGCCACGGCTCGTCGCCGACCACGCGGCCGATCGCGTCGGCCAGCTCCTCTTCCTGAGGACTGGCGGTGATCACCGCGCCGCGGCCGAGGCCGCCGTCGCCGCGCAGGTGGACCGTGACCTCGACGGGGTCGTCGACCGAGCGGCCGCGGCCAACCAGCCGCCGGGCCAGCCGCCGGGCGAGGGCCTCGACGGCGCTGCCGAGCCCGCCCTCGGCCTCGATGGCCGCGCGCTCGACGATCGCTCCGCCCGGCCGGTACGCGGTCAGGCCGGTACCACCGTCGCCCCGGGCCAGGGCCTGGAAATCGGCGTCCCAGGCGTGGGCCACCGATGGCGGCGGCAGCTCGGCGAAGGCGCCCAGGGTCCGGACCCCGAGAGCCTCGAGCATGTGCTGGACCTCGGGCGCGAGCGACAGCAACGCCAGCGAGCACGGCGCCAGGAACGCGGCCGACCCGCCACGGGGCACGCAGACCACGGCGTCGTCGCTCGCCGCGCCGCCGGCCCCGCCGGACGTCCCCGCGGTCGAGGCCGCGACGTACGCCGTGAAGCGGTCGTCGGCGATGCCGATGCGACCGCGCAGGCCGTGGACCGCGAGCAGCTCGATCACCTTGGCGCCGAACCAGCCGCCGCGCTTGCCGACCGGGACCTCGAGGTAGAGCGCGTGGTGCTGGCCGCGGACGTCGCCGCCGACGTCGACCCGGGCCGCGACCGCCAGCAGGCTATCGGCGACCGCGCACAGCAGCCGGCGCTCGTCGGCGACGTCGACCGGGAGGCAGGTCAGCCCAGGCACTAGCGCCCGGGCGGTGGCCGCGGTCATCTGAGGGCGGATGCCCTGCGACCACGCCGCCCGCGAGCACGCCACCACCAGCGGCGAGCCGATGCGAGGCTGCGAGACCACGGCGACCGCTCCCGGCGGCGCGCGGTCGGCGTCGAGCGAGGAGCCGCCCGGCGCCGCGACGAGCGCGGCCTGGAGAGGAAAGGAGGGGAGGTAGACGCAGGCGATCCGCATGAGAAGGTCTTACGATACTGGTCTGATGTTCAGTGGTACCACAGAATCGGCTCCTCGTCGCGGACCAACTGATAACCAGCTGAAATCTGATGTTATCTGGCCCTGTTCGCGGGGCCTTGGCGTGGTGTTCGACAATGTTCGAGGCGGGCCTTGGCGAACGAACGACGATGACGCCGGGTGCTCACAGGGCTGGCAGAAACCAACCCTGTGTCATCGATCGATCGGCCCGGCACCAGCGTGCCGGCCCGATCTGTACGGAATCAGAGCCGAGGGTTGGTCGTCGCGCGTG
>JAYVSF010000022.1:0-2184 GCA_043775605.1 Myxococcales bacterium | reverse complement strand
GTCGAGCGCCTTGCGCAGCCGCAAGGTCTCGCCCTGCCAGCCCATCCAGTCGAGCGCGCTGTGCTTCTCGCCGTACAGGCGGGCCATCACCACGCCGTCGGCCCACTCGTTGACGCCCTCGTCCATCCACGCCTCCTCGAACTCGTTCGAGGCCAAGAGGCCCTGGAACCAGTTGTGGCCGATCTCGTGGATGGTGACGTATTCGGGCACGCGGATGCCGGGCCGCATCAGCACGTGATCGCCGGCGGTGGTGACCATCGTCGGGTACTCCATGCCCGACGCGCCGCCGGCCTCGGGCGGCGGATCGATGACGGTCATCACCGACCACGGGTACGGCACCAGCATCTTCGAGAACTCCTCGACCGCGCCGATGCCGGCGGCGAGGTGGCGACGGGCGAACGCCCGCTGGCGGGGCCGGTAGTAGACCCGGACCTCGACCGCGCCGCCGTCGACCTTGGCCTGGCCGGTCATGACCTCCATGTACGGGTCGATCATCCACGCGAAGTCGTGGACGTCCTCGGCGCGGTAGGTGAGCAGCCGGGTGCCGTCGCCGTTGTCCTTGGCGGCGGTGAGCACGCCGGTCGCGGCGACGACATGGGTCGAGGGCACGGTCAGGCGGACGTCGTAGGTGCCGAAGTCGGCGAAGAACTCGGTGGCGCCGTGGAAGGTCGGGCACTCCCAGGTCTCGAAGCCGGGCGCGCCGATGCGGACGCCGATCTTGGGGAACCACTGCGCGACCATCGCGAACGCGCCCTTGTAGCCGGTGCGCGAGTAGACCTCGGGCAACTGGGCGTCGAAGGTCAGCTCGACGAGGGCGGTCGCGCCGGCGGCGACCGGGGCCGGCAGCGGGACCTCGAGCACGGTCTCGTCGTCGCCGACGAAGTGGGCGGTCGGGCGCAGCTCGGCGCCGGCCAGCTTGATCGAGGTGACCTCGATCCAGCCCCAGGCCCCGGCGTGGTTGCCGCGGTGGTGGCCGCCGGTCGAGCGCCAGAACACGGTCGAGTCGTTCTTGAAGCCGTTGAGGTAGAGGTGGAAAGGCAGGGCGGTCACCGCGCTGTCGCCGGTGTTCTTCCAGGTCAGGACCTCGCGGCCCGCGATGGTGTGGGTGGTGGCGTCGTAGTGGGCGTCGAGGGCGTAGCTGGCGGCGCGCGCGGTGCGCGGTCCGGGCGTGCGCAGCGCCGGGCTGGGATCGACGACCGGCAGCGGGCGTGGGTGCGGTGGCCCCAGGCGGTCGCCGCACGCCGAAAGTCCGAGAGCGATCGCGGTGATCGCGGCGAGCACGGCGACCTGGCGGGGCACGGTGCTGGCATACCGCGGCGCGGCCGGGCGCGGCAACCCCGACCCGTCTGCCGACGTCGCCGCGATGGGGTACAAGGTCGGGGATGGCCGACCTCACCGTCGAACTCGCGGACGAGCCGGCGACCCGCGCGGCCGGCCGGGCGCTGGGCGTGGCGCTGCGCGGCGGCGACGTGGTCGCGCTGGTCGGCGAGCTCGGCGCCGGCAAGACCACGCTGGTGATCGGGGTCGTCGACGGCGCGGGCGGCGACGTCGGCCTGGTCGCCAGCCCGACGTTCGCGCTGGTCCACGAGTACGGCGGGCCGCTGGTGATCGCCCACGTCGACCTGTACCGGCTGGAGCGCGAGCGCGAGCTCGACGAGCTGGGCCTCGACGAGCTGTGGGCCCGGCCCGACAGCGCCGCGCTGATCGAGTGGGCCGACCGGTTCTGGCATCGGCTACCGGCGGACCGGCTCGAGGTCACGCTCGCGCACGACGGGCTGGCCCGCCGGCTCGTGGCCGAGGCCCGCGGCCCGCGGGCGCAGCGGCTGCTGGCGGCGTGGCAGGCCGAGCTCACGGCGGCGGCGGCGCGGTCGATATAGGCGGATCGCTGGCCGCGCACCCGCGCGCGGCGGGCGATACTGCGGCGCAGATGGACGTCCCCGGTCCGGCGTGGATCCGCGAGCAGCTCGAGGCCGGGCGCCATCGCGCGCTGGCCGCGCGGGTGGCCTTGCCAGTGGCCGACGTTCCGGGCGCGGGGCCCTCGGCCGCGGCTGCCCCCGACGATCCGGCGGCCGTTGATGCGGCGCGGGCCGCGCTGGCCTGGCTGGGGCTGGCGCCGGCCTACGAGCTGGTGGCCGCCGCACGGTCGGCTGGGCGGCGGGGTGACGGCGATGCGGCGTGGTTCGG
>JAYVSF010000021.1:0-8283 GCA_043775605.1 Myxococcales bacterium | reverse complement strand
TCGCCCTTGCAGCCGGCGATCGCCGCCAGGCCGAGCATCGTCACGATCGAGATTGCATGGGAGGTCAGTCGGTTCATGGTCGCTCCTTGGTGAAGGCCGGACCCTAACCGAACCGGCGGCGGTCCGGCGCGAAAAGTTCGTGCGGTCGGTCAGCGCAGCGACGACCACCACGGGGGCCGATCGTCGACGGCGGCGGTTGAAGGCACTTCGAGCGCCGTGATACCCAAGATCACGAGCGTTCGCCGGTGATCGGCGGGCGCGCCTCGACCAGCCAGCCCCGGGGGGATCACGTGGCCGATCTGTCCATCACCGTCAACGGCATGAACTTCGAAAACCCGTTCCTCCTCGGTTCGGGCCCCCCAGGCACCAACGGCAAGGTCATCGCCCGGTCGTACGATCTCGGCTGGGGCGGCATGGTCTGCAAGACCTTCTCGCTCGACGCCAGCAAGGTCATCAACACCGCGCCGCGTTACGCCAAGGTCCGGGCCAAGGGCAGCGACGAGGTCATCGGCTTCCAGAACATCGAGCTCATCAGCGACCGGCCGTACGAGGACTGGCTCGACGACCTCCGCCAGCTCAAGAAGAACTACCCGAACAAGATCCTGATCGCCTCGATCATGGAGGAGTACCGCAAGGAGGCCTGGCAGCAGATCGTGCGCGAGGTCCAGCTCACCGGCTGCGATGGCTTCGAGATGAACCTGTCGTGCCCGCACGGCCTGCCCGAGCGCAAGATGGGCATGGCGATGGGCGAGAACCCCGACATCGTCGAGGAGGTCGTGGGCTGGGTGAAGGAGGTCTCGACCATCCCGGTGTGGGCCAAGATGACGCCCAACGTCGGCAACCCGACGGTGCCGGCCGGCTCGGCCCTGCGCGCCGGCGCCGACGGCATCGCGATGATCAACACGATCCTCAGCGTCAGCGGCATCGACATGAAGACCCTGCGGCCGACCCCGACCGTCGAGGGTTACAGCGTGCCGGGCGGCTACTCCGGTCAGTGCGTGCGGCCGATCGCGCTGCGCCAGGTGATGGAGGTCGCGCGCCACAACCCGGGCGTCGAGATCAGCGGCATCGGCGGCATCGAGACCGGCTTCGACGCCGCCCAGTTCATGCTGCTCGGCGCGTCGACGGTCCAGGTCTGCACCGGCGCCATGCTGCGCGGCTACGAGATGATCAGCGAGCTCAAGGAGGAGCTGGCGAAGTTCATGACCGACCACAGCTTCGCCAACATCCGCGAGTTCATCGGCAAGAGCCTGCCGTACTTCACGACCCACCACGACCTGGTCGATCGCCAGAAGGCGGCGCGCGACGCCAAGGAGGCCCAGCGCAGCGGCCGCTCCAACCGCGACGCCGAGACCTGGAAGGGCGACATCTCCGCCGAGACGTCGACCCTCGTCACCTCCTGAACCGCTCGCTACCCCGACGAGGAAGCCCCATGGCCCGCACCGTCATCTCCGGCCTGATCCAGGCCAGCAATCCGATCAACGACGAGTCCGTCCCGGTCGCCCAGGTCCAGCAGGCGATGATGGACAAGCACCTGCCGATGATCCACGAGGCCGGCAAGCAGGGCGTGCAGATCCTCTGCCTGCAGGAGATCTTCAACGGCCCGTACTTCTGCCCCGGCCAAGACCGTCGCTGGTACGACGCCGCCGAGGCGGTGCCGGGCCCGACCGTCGAGCTGCTGGCGCCGATCGCGAAGCAGCACGCGATGGCGATCGTCGTCCCGCTGTACGAGCGCGAGCAGGCCGGCGTCTACTACAACACCGCCGCGATCATCGACGCCGACGGCAGCTACCTCGGCAAGTACCGCAAGACCCACATCCCGCAGACCTCGGGCTTCTGGGAGAAGTACTTCTTCCGGCCGGGCAACCTGGGCTACCCGGTGTTCAAGACCAAGTACGCAACGATCGGCGCGTACATCTGCTACGACCGCCACTTCCCCGAGGGTGCGCGCGCGCTCGGCCTGGCCGGCGCCGAGATCGTCTACAACCCGTCGGCGACCGTCGCCGGGCTGTCGCAGCACCTGTGGAAGATCGAGCAGCCGGCCCACGCCATCGCCAACGGCTACTACGTCGGCGCGATCAACCGGGTCGGCACCGAGGCGCCCTGGAACATCGGCAAGTTCTACGGCAACTCGTACTTCGTCAACCCGCGCGGCGAGATCATCGCCTGCGGCTCCGAGGACAACGACGAGCTGGTGGTGGCCGCGCTCGACCTCGACCTGATCGAGGAGGTCCGCCGGACCTGGCAGTTCTATCGTGACCGCCGGCCCGACGCGTACGGCCCGCTGGTCGAGGAGTAAGCCATGACCCGCACGCTCATCCGCGGCGGCACCGTCGTCACCGCCAGCGACACCTTCGCCGCCGACGTCTGGATCGAGGACGGCAAGATCGCGGCGCTGGTCGCCACCGGCACCGCCCACGGCGCGGCCGCCGACGAGATCGTCGAGGCCGCGGGCTGCTACGTCCTGCCCGGCGGCATCGACGCCCACACCCACATGTCCTTGCCGTTCGGCGGCACCACCGCATCGGACGACTTCCACACCGGCACCGTGGCGGCGGCCCACGGCGGGACCACGACGATCCTCGACTTCGCGATCCAGTCGAAGGGCTCGTCGATGCGGGCCGGACTCGACGCCTGGTTTGCCAAGTCGGAGGGCCAGGCCGCGATCGACTACGGCTTCCACATGATCATGACGGAGGCCAACTCGTCGACGCTCGACGAGATGGCCGCCCTGGTCCGGGAGGGCATCACCAGCTTCAAGATGTTCATGGCCTACCCCGGGGTCTTCCTGGTCGACGACCAGCAGATCTTCCGGGCGATGCTGCGGGCCGGCGAGCTCGGCGCGCTGATCACGATGCACGCCGAGATCGGCCTGCCGATCGACGTCCTGGTCCAGAAGGCCCTGGCCGCCGGTCACACCGCGCCGGTCTATCACGCGCTGACCCGGCCCGAGATCGCCGAGGCCACCGGCACCGAGCGCGCCCTCGCCCTCGCCGAGATGGCCAAGGTGCCAGTGTACATGGTCCACCTGTCGGCGCAGCGCGCGCTCGAGCGGGTGATGGAGGCCCGCGACCGCGGCCTGCCGGCCTACGCCGAGACCTGCCCGCAGTACCTGTTCTGCTCCGAGGACGATCTGCGCGGCACCGACGGTGACGAGTGGAAGGGCGCCGGCTACGTCTGCACGCCGCCCTTGCGCCCGCGCCACCACCACGACCACCTGTGGCGCGGCCTGCGCAACTATGACCTGCAAACCGTCGCCACCGACCACTGCCCGTTCTGCATGAAGGATCAGAAGGAGCTCGGGCGGGGCGACTTCTCGAAGATCCCCAACGGCATGCCCGGGGTCGAGACCCGCCTCCACCTGCTGTGGGAGGGCGTGCGTGACGGTCGGATCTCGATGAACCGCTTCGTCGAGATCACCGCGACCGCGCCGGCCAAGATCTTCGGCCTGTACCCGAAGAAGGGCACGATCGCGATCGGCACCGACGCCGATATCGTCGTCTGGGATCCGAACCGCGAGAAGACGCTCGGCGTGAAGACCCTGCACATGCGGGTCGACTACTCGCCGTTCGAGGGCAGGAAGATCATCGGCTGCCCGTCCGCCGTCCTCTCGCGCGGCGAGCTCGTCGTCAAGGACGACCTCTGGGTCGCCAAGCAGGTCCAGGGCCGTGGCAACTTCCTCAAGCGCGGCACCTTCGCCCTGTAGCGCGCGAGCGCCTCGTGAAGCGGATCGGTGGCACCATCGGGCGATGACGCACGCGCCGCGGCGTCGGCGTAGTCAAGCGTGCGACGGCCTGCGCCCAATTCGGAAATCACCGATTTCCGAGTCTCGGTCTGCTGACGATGCGCTCCGAGGGCTGCGCCGCCCGGTCCCGCGCCGGGCGTGCGTCGGGTGCTGACACGTGCGAAGATCGGTCCGTGTCGTTGCTCTCGGTGCGTCTCGACGACCTGATCCACTCGCGCACGGTGGAGTCGGTGAGGCTCGACTTCAAGGCGACCTGGAACGAGGCCATCCGGGTCGCCACCATCAAGACGATCGCAGCCTTCGCCAACGACTTCCAAGGCCTCAACGGCGGCTACATCGTGCTGGGGATCGAGGACCGGGATGGCAAGCCTGTGCTGCCCCCCCGCGGACTCGACGGGCTGGATCTCGAGGAGGTACAGAAGGAGATCCGCGGCAACTGCCAGCGGATCAATCCACCGTATCAGCCGGTGATCGTGCCCGAGATCTTCGACGGCAAGCAGGTCGTCGTGATCTACGCGCCGATGGGCGACGCGCGCCCGTACCAGGCACCGGACAGCTATGGCAAGCCAAGCACGTTGCGATACTACGTGCGCATCGGACCCGAGACCCTCGAGGCCACCGGCGGCGTGCTGACCCAGCTCCACCAGGTGACGGCCAGGATCCCTTTCGACGAGCGCAAGCGCATCGACGTACCGATGTCGAGCGTGTCGCCGCGCTTGCTGGCGCGCTATCTGCGTGACGTCGGTAGCGATCTCGCGGCGGAGGCCGATTCGATCGACGTCCACGACGTCCTTCGACGGCTACGGCTGAGCGCCGGCATCAACGGCACCGAAGGACCGCGCAACGCGGCGCTGCTCTTCTTCTCAGAAGCACCCGACGACAGCTTTCCGGGCTGTCGGATCGAGGTCGCGGAGTTTCGAGATGACGCTGGCGGCGACCTCATCGAGACACGGGCGTTCCGAGGACCGCTACCACACCAGATTGGCGAGACTCTCGACTTCCTGACCTCGCTATTCGGCGAGGTCGTTCGCAAGAGTCCCGACGAGGCCCAGGCCGAGCGCTTCGTCGCCTATCCGAGCAAGGCGCTGCGCGAAGCCGTGGTCAACGCTGTCTATCACCGCAGCTACGAGGGCTCCACCCCACCCACGCGCATCGCGCTGTATCCGGATCGAGTCGAGGTCACCAGCTATCCTGGGCCCGTCCCCGGCCTCGAAGCCGAGCACTTTCGTCCCGGCGCCCGTCCGCCCCCGTTGCCGGCGCGCAACCCACTCGTCGGGGAGATGCTCAAGGCCTTGCGCCTCGCCGAGACCTGGCACACCGGCGTCCCGAAGATCCACCGGGCGATGCGCGACAATGGCTCGGGCGCGCCCACCTTCGACTTCGATGTCGGCCGGTCGTACTTCCGGGTCACCCTGCCAGCGCACCCGGGCTACCTCATGCTCCACGCGGCTCGTGAGGCGGCCGCGTTGTGGCATACCGGATCACTCGATGACGCGATCAACCACTTGACCGCCGCCGCCGAGCGAGTGCCGCAGGCAGGCACCCTCGTCGCCCAGCTCATTGAGTACCTGGCGAAGACCGGCAGCCTGGCGAGCGCGCGGAAGGTGTTCACCGAGTTCGAGCAGACGGAGGGCGCGAGCGATCGCCACCTCGCGTACATGGCCCTCGCCAGGGCTTACCTTGACGCCGATCTGCGGGACGATTCCGCCGCGTTGCTGATGCACGCGCCGCGACCGGTCGGGCTTCGTCAGCAGATCGATCTCGCGATCCTCCACAAGCGATCGCGCGACCACGAAGCCGCGCACCGCCTCTTCGCTGCGGTCGCGCCGCAGATCCAGTCCGACCCCCGCGCCCTGCATGAATGGGCGCAGACCAAGGTCCTCCTGGCGCACCGGATTCCAGCGAAGGACGATGGCGCGCGACGCCTGTTGCTCCGTGATGCTCTCGAGACGCTGGCGCGCGTGATCGAGCTGGCACCCGATCAACCGATGAGGACGGGCTGGGCGTGGTTCGACACGGCGAAGATCCGCGACGAGCTCGGGGAACCGGACGCCGCGGTGCGGGCGGCGCTCGATCGCGCGCTCAAGCTCAACCCGGACGAGGCGCGGTTCCGCGACTGGCGTCCGGACGCCCGCCCCCGGCCCAAAGCGTGACCCCCACCGGGCCGGGCAGCTTCTTGAAGCGCGGCTCGTTCGCGCCCTAGAGCGCGGCGGCGACCGGCGTGCCCATCCTGCTGGCGCTCAGCTCCGCGCTGGTCGAGCGCAACCTCGAGGGCGGGCTCGTGATCGTGGGCGGGCTGAACCTGGGCGGCTCGATCGAGCCCATCTACAACGCGGTCGGCGTCGTCGAGCTGGCGGCCGACAAGGGCGCGCAAGGTCCTGATGCCGGTGTCGGCGCGCAAGCAGCACTTCGAGTTGCCGGACGCGCTGGCCACCAAGGTCACCGTCGTCTATTACGCCGACGCCCGCGACGCGCTGCTCAAGGCCCTGGTCGAGTAGCTGGGCGCGGCCTAGTCTGGAACAGTCGGTAGCGATACAGCGCGATACAGCTCCCGGCGACCGCAGCGCGTGATCCCCTGCGGGGTCAGGGCGTCCGCGAGCGCCGCGATGACGCCGTCGCCGTAGAGGGCGTGCAGGAAAGGCGCTGAACCATCGTGCGCGGATCCGCCCCCAATTCGGAAATCACCGATTTCCGAATCTCGGCCAGGCTGACGAGGCGCCCCGAGATCGCCGGCCGCGGCCGCAGTCCTGTGCAATCTGGTCGGCATTCTTCCATTTTGTATGTAAAATGGCGGCGTGTACACCAGATTGCAGAAGGGGACCGAGGCGAGCTTCTTCCTGTTCGGCCCACGTGGGACCGGGAAGTCGGCGTGGGTGCGGCAGGCGTTCCCCGACGCCCTGTACCTCGATCTGCTCGAGCCCGAGCTGTCGTACGAGTTGCTGGCGGCGCCGCAGCGGCTGGCCCGCAAGATCGAGCCGACGCACCGGCGGGTGATCATCGACGAGGTCCAGAAGGTGCCGGCGATCCTCGACGAGGTCCACCGGCTGATCGAGACCCGGAAGCTCAAGTTCGTCCTGACCGGTAGCTCGGCCCGCAAGCTCCGCCGGTCTGGCGTCAACCTGCTGGCCGGTCGGGCCCGGACCCGGCACATGTTCCCGCTCACCGCGCGCGAGCTGGGCAAGGACTTCGATCTCGCGCACTCGCTGCGCTTCGGGCAGTTGCCAGCGGCCTACGTCGAGCCCGATCCCGGCGCGTTCCTGGCGGCGTACGTCCAGACCTACCTGCGCGAGGAGGTCGTGGCGGAGGGGCTGACGCGCAACCTCGGCGCCTTCGCCCGCTTCCTCGAGACCGCCAGCCTGTCGCAGGCCCAGCAGCTCAACGTGTCGGCGCTGGCCCGCGACGCCTCGGTCGATCGCAAGGTGACCGAGAGCTACGTCGGCATCCTCGAAGATCTCCTGCTCGCCGTGCGCGTGCCGGCCTTCACCAAGAAGGCCAAGCGTCGGCTGGTCCAGCATCCGAAGCTGTTCTTCTTCGACGCCGGCGTCTATCGCGCGATCCGGCCGAAGGGGCCGCTCGACACGCCGGCGGACATCGACGGGGCGGCGCTCGAGACGCTGGTGTTTCAAGAGCTGCGCGCCCACAACGAGTACGCCGAGCTCGGCTACACGCTCCACTACTTCCGGACCGCGGCGGGGCACGAGGTCGACTTCGTCCTCTACGGCGAGCGCGGGATCGTCGCGATCGAGGTGAAGCGTGGCGACCGCATCCGCTCGGGCGACCTCACCGGTCTCGAGACCTTCCTCGCTGATTACCCGATGGCACGGGCCTACGTCGTGTACGGCGGCAGCCGCCACCATCGCGAGGGCGGGATCGAGTTCGTCCCGGTGAAGGCGTTCCTGCGCGAGCTGCCCGACCGGCTTTGATCAGCTCGATGCGCCGCCCCGCGGCCGTGCGAAGGTGAGGGTATGCGTACCCGGAGCTGGGCCGTCCTCGCCGTGATCGTCGCAGCCGCAGTCGGGCCAGCCGCGTGCGACTCGAAGTCCAGGCACAACCGCCCGCGCCACCAAAGACCGCCGCGCCACCCCGCTCGAGTTCAGGTGGTTCGGGTCTGCAGGCTCAGGTCGGCGGCTGGAGGATGCCCAGCGGGCAGCCGAGCGGATCGGTGACGATCGCGATGCGGCCGACGCCGGGGACGTCGCCGGGGCCCATCTTGACCTCGGCGCCGAGGCGGACGGCGTGGGCGACGGTGTCGTCGGTGCTGGCGACCTGGACGTAGGGCGTCCAGAGCTGGGGCAGGCCCGGCATCGGCGAGGCCATGATGCCGGCGCGCGCCTTCGCGTCGCTGTTGAGCACGTGGTAGGTGCCCATCGGGCCCATGTCCATCGGCGCGTCGGTGAAGCCGCCGACCCGCTCGTAGAACGCGACCGACTCGGCGACGTGCTCGGTGACGAGCTCGTTCCAGCAGAAGGTGCCGGGGACGCCGCGGAACTCGCTCGGCTCGGCCTTCTCGGGCTGCCACAGCGCGAACGCGGCGCCGT
>JAYVSF010000020.1:0-4446 GCA_043775605.1 Myxococcales bacterium | reverse complement strand
TTCTCGCAGCGGCTGTTCGGCCAGCGCGACCTCGGCGAGCTGCTCGACGCGCTGATGGACGCGGTCATCGAGATCGCCGGCGCCGACAAGGGCTTCCTGATCCTGATGGACGGCGACGACCTCGACATCAAGGTCGCGCGCAACCTCAAGCGCGAGCACATCAGCGACGCCATCAGCCAGCTGTCGGACTCGATCGTCGCCAAGGTCATCCACAGCAAGCGGCCGGTGATCATCTCCGACGCGATGCACGACGACGAGTTCGCCGGCGCCAAGAGCGTGATGGCGCTCAAGCTGACCAGCGTGATCTGCGTGCCGCTGCTCGACCGCGGCCGGCTGCTCGGCCTCATCTACGTCGGCAACGACTCGGTCGTCGACCTGTTCGCCGAGACCGTGATGCGGGTGCTGACCGTGTTCGCGGCCCAGGCGTCGCTGATCGTGGCCAACGCGCTGCTGGTCAACGAGCTGCGGGTCGACAACCGCCGGCTGTCCGAGCGGCTCGAGCAGGTCCGGTTCGGCGAGATCATCGGCACCTCGCCGGTGATGCAGCAGGTGTTCCGCAAGATCGAGAAGATCGCGCCGACCGACATCTCGGTCTTGATCACCGGCGAGACCGGCACCGGCAAGGAGCTCATCGCCCGCGAGATCCACGTCCGCTCGCCGCGCGCGACCAAGCCGTTCGTCACCATCAACTGCGGCGCCATCCCCGAGAACCTGCTCGAGAGCGAGCTGTTCGGCCACGTCAAGGGCGCGTTCACGGGCGCGGTCGCCAACAAGCAGGGCAAGTTCCAGTCGGCCGACGGCGGCACCCTGTTCCTCGACGAGATCGGCGAGATGCCGCTCGAGCTGCAGGTCAAGCTGCTGCGCGCGATCCAGGAGCGGATCGTGGTCCGGGTCGGCGACACCCGCTCGGAGTCGATCGACATCCGCATCCTGGCCGCGACCAACCGCGAGCTCGAGAAGGAGATCGCCGGCGGTCGGTTCCGCGAGGATCTCTATTACCGGATCAACGTCGTCAACCTGCACCTGCCACCGCTGCGGGCCCGCGGCGACGACATCGTCGTGATCGCGCGCTACCTGCTGTCGCGCTACACGCGCGAGTTCGAGGCCCGGGTCAAGGGCTTCTCGCCCAACGCGTCGGTGGCGATGCGCAAGCACGCCTGGCCCGGCAACATCCGCGAGCTCGAGAACCGGATCAAGAAGGCGATCGTGCTGTGCGAGTCGTCGGTGATCGGGCCCGACGACCTCGGGCTCACCGCCGATGTCTTGCCGCAGCTCCTCAACCTCGCCGACGCCAAGGACCGCTTCCAGCGCGACTACATCAACGAGATCCTCGCGCTCAACAACGGCAACCGGACCAAGACCGCGCGCGACCTTGGCGTCGATCCACGGACCGTCTTCCGCCACCTCGAGAAGGAGGCCGAGGACGGTGGCGAGGTGCCGCCCGACCTCGGCGACGCGGGAGGGGCCTGACACCGATGTCGGGGTCGCACCAAGCCCAGACGCCACTCCCGCGACGTAACCGGCTGCCATCGCTCGGCTTCGCCTCCGCGGTACGCTTCGTGCATCCGGTCGCCGCCGTGGTCCTCGCTGGCTGCCGTACCGCCGCGCACCTCGGTCGATCGCCGCTCCCGCTCGCGCTCTCGCTCGCGCTGCCGGCGGCCGCGTGCGTGGTCCCGCCCGACCTGTCGCCCGAGGCCGACGACACCGTCGCCGAGAACAGCCCGCCGATCATCGTCAGCGTCACCGACCGCTCGGGCAACCCGTTCACCCGGCCGGGCCCGCGCTCAGTGACCATCGGCGACGACCGCCTGACCGTGACGGTGTCGGACAACGACCTCGGCGACGTACTGACGCTGTACTTCTTCGTCGACTACGGCCTGCCGACGCCGACCCCGCGCCGGGTCGAGTGCCTGGCCGCGCCCGGGACCACCACGGTGCCGCAGCGGACCGTGCTGTGCGAGATCAACACGGTCTGCCTCGAGGGCGAGCAGCAGTCCAACCCGCACGTCCTCGAGATCGAGGTGTTCGATCGGCCGCCGGTCGACAGCGGCGATCCGCCGTTCCGGTCGGTGGCCGCGCCCGGGCTGTCGTCGGGCTGGTGGTGGCAGATGAACTGCACGGAGGGCGCGTGATCGCCGGCGCCCGCGCGACCCTGGCCGCGGCCCTGCTCGCGGTGGCGCTGGCGGCGTGCATCGACGCGCCGGCCCCGGGCGCACCGCCGGCCTGCGCCTCCGTCGCCGACTGCAACGGCGCCGCTGGCGAGGTGTGCGAGGAGGGCGTGTGCTGGGGCGATCCGCCGGCCGGCGCGTACTCCGCGATCCTGTCGCCCGACAGCGGCGACCTCGCGGCCCGCACCGAGCTCGCGACCCTCGGCTTCTCGGCCAACGGCTGGATGACCGAGGACCTCGACGGGGCCTCGCGGCTGACCCTGGCGTCCACGGTGCGCGTGCGCGGCGCGATCACCGCGCCCTGCCCGGCCGAGCTCCTCGACTGCGACATCACATTCACCGTGCCGGCCACCGTCCGGTTCTCGCGGACCTCGGCCATCGACGATCGCCGGGTGGTGTTCGAGGCCACGACCGCGGGCACCGACTACCAGGTGACGCTGCCGCGGCCGACCGGGCTGGTCACGTACCAGGTCACGATCGCGCCGTCGGACGTGCCGCTGGGCGCCGGCCGCCCGTCGCCGGCCGAGCTGATCGCGCCGCGCCGGTTTGACGTCGTGCTCGATCCCGCCAGCGGCGACGACGTCCGCCTCAACCTGGTGCTGGCCGACGCCGCCAACCAGCGGTTGATCACTGGCACGCTGGTGCGGCCGCCGCCGGCGACCGTGGTCGGCTGGCGGGTCCAGGCCGAGGCGCCGTCGGCGATGACCAACGACGAGAGCTGGGGCTTCGAGCGGGTGTCGAACCTCGGCCGGGTCGACGCCGCCGGCGGCTACCGGCTGTGGGTGCCGACCGATCGCGGCCCGCTCGATCTGGTGGTGTCGCCGCCGGCGACGAACGGCACGCCCGAGGTGCCAGCGCCCGGCCTGCGCCGGCGTGGGCTGGTCCTCGATCAGCTGCTGACCCTGCCGCCGCTGACCCTGCCACCGCGCGGCGCGGTCACCGCCGTCAGCGTCACCGTCACCGGCACCAGCGGTGGCGGCGCGGTCGAGGCCGTCGACGGTGCGCGGGTGGTGGCGCGCATGGATCAGGAGCTTGCGCCCGACCTGTTCCTGGTCCACCGGGTGATCGCGGCGACCAGCGAGGGCGGGGTCGCGGCCCTGGCGCTGTGGGCGCCGGCGGGCGGGATGGTCCGCATGCACACCTACGCGATCGACGTCTTGCCGGGCAGCGGCTCCGAGCAGGCGTCGCATTTCGGCTGGCCGCTCGAGCTGAGCGCGGACCCGGCGCCGACGGTCGCGATCCCGCTCGACCGCCGCGACTCGATCCGCGGCTCCGTGGTCGACGAGCACGGCGTCGGGGTCGCCGGCGCCAGCGTCACCGCGACCCTGTCGCTCGGCATCCGCTGCGACCTGAGCGGGCCCGAGCGCACGCTGGTGCGGGCCCTGCCGTCGCTGTCGGCGACCACCGCGCCCGACGGCGGCTTCGTGCTGTGGGTCGATCCGACGCTGGGCGCGCGCGGCCTGCGCTACGACGTCCGGGTCGAGCCGCCGCCCGACAGCGCGCCGGCCTGGACCTACGACGACGTGGCGCCCGGCGGCGACGTCCACCCGTGGCAGCTGCCCGAGGCGGCGCACGTCCGCGGCCTGGTCGTGCTCGCCGACGGTCGCCCGGCCGGCAACACGCTGGTCCAGCTCTACGAGCGGGTCGAGGCGCCAGCGGCATGCATGACCCCGTCGGGCGCCAACCCGTTGAGCGCGGCCGAGATCCGCGCGGTCGGGCGCGCCGACGCCGACGGCCTGGTCCGGCTGGTGCTGCCGCGGGTCGCGATGGGCACGCCGCGCCGCCCGCGCTGATCGTGGCCCGCGCGTGCCCAGGGCCGCCCGGATCGGCTCCGGCGGGTGCAAGCCCTCGAAATCGCGCGGGAGAACGACCCTTGACCGGCGTGCGGGTTCCCTCTATGGTCCCCGCGTCCCAGGTTCATCGTGGATCGTTCGTTCGCCGTGCTGCCCGCCCCGCCCCTCGTCGCATCGTCTGTCGTGTCGTCTGTTCCGGAGGCTGGGCAGCTCCTTGGTGAGGTCGGTGCCGGGGGCGCAGCATGCGACCCGGGCTCCGGAATGGGAGACCGCCTCAGGCACGTGCCCGTGGGCCCCGACCTCGCCGTGGCCGTGCCCACGACGATCATGAACCTGGGCACGACCCCGGGCAGCTGCCCTGCAAGCTGCTCGATCACGCCCGGTCGCCGGAAGCTACCGTCGACCATCCCCACCGTCCGTCGCCACGCCCCTGGCCGTGCGCCGACCCTGCCACACCGTCGCCTGCGCGACGGCCGACGCGCCAC
>JAYVSF010000019.1:0-5450 GCA_043775605.1 Myxococcales bacterium | reverse complement strand
CACCGAGCAGCTCTACGTCGCCGCCGATGACGACATCAAGACGCTGGCCCGGCTCGACCTGTCGGTCACGCCGCCGCGCTACGTGCCGATCACGGCGATCACCGTGTCGGCCAAGGGCGGGCCGAGGCCGACCATGAACCCCGAGCTGACCGGGACCGGTGAGGGTCGGCTGTTCGGCTACTTTCCCGAGGGCGGCCTCGGCTTCGTCCAGGAGCTCGACCGGACCTCGGCAAGGACGGTCGGCCGCGCGCTACCGCTGCCCGCGATCTCAGGAGAGGTCGGCGCGTACGCGTTCGCGCAGTGGGGCGGCGTCTTCTACGTGTTCGCGACCGTCGATGGCAACTCGATGGTCCACGCCATCAACGCCCGGACCGGCCAGCACGACGTCGTGCTCGAGCGCCTGACCCACCGCATCGTCGGCGCCGGGGTGTCGACCTGCGCGCCGATGGTCGAGCAGCTGCCCTGACGGTCACGTCACGGGGTGCGGGTCTCGAGCGAGTCGACCGCGTGGACCGGTGGCTGGTTACCAGCCAGGAGGTGCTTGATCGCCGACAGCACCAGGCGCTGGCGATCGAGCAGGCCCTTGCCTTCGAAGCCGGTCGAGACGACCGAGATGCGCCAGTGGCCGCCGCCGCCCGAGGCCTCGACGACCGCGTCGGGCAGGCGAGCGCGGATCGCCGTGGTGATCGCGTCCGGGATCGATCCGGAGAAGTCGGTGTCGTGGTGGCCCATGGCCGGCCACTCTAGCGCAGGCGTCGCGCGAGCGTAGCCGCGCCCGGTCAGCGGTAGACGATGACCAGGATCGTCGCCGCCCAGGCCGCCAGGTTGAGCAGGAACAGGGGGTCGGTCAGCATGGCGTCGGTCGGGCTGTCCTTGCCGGGGCGGGCCAGGGTCAGCCACGCGAACCGGGCCAGGCCGAGCAGGCAGAACGGCGCGCTCCATGGCAGCTCTTCGGTGCCGAAGAAGCCGACGGTGTGATGATCGACCGTGTAGAGGAGGTAGGCGACGCCGGTGGCGAGGCCGACCGCGAGCATGGCGGCCCGGACCACGCCGAGGCGATAGCCGGCGAGGGCGGCGCGGGTGGTGGCGGCGTCGCGGCCGTCCTTGCGGGCGACGGTGAGCTCGTGGGCGCGCTTGCCCAGCCCGAGGAAGAGCGCGAGCAGGCCGGTGCACAGCAGCAGCCACGGCGACGGCGCCACCGCGATCGCCGCGCCGCCGGCCGCGACCCGGGCGATGAAGCCGGCCGCGATCACCAGGACGTCGACGAACGCGACGTGCTTGAGCGCGAGGCTGTAGAGGACGTTGAGCGCGAGGTAGCCGGCGGCCCAGGCCGCGGTCACCGGCGACAGCGCCGCGGCCAGCGCGAGCGCGACCACCGCCAGGCCGGCAGCGAGGATCAGGCCGGCCCGCTGGCTGAGCTGGCCGGCGGCGATCGGCCGGGTCCGCTTGCGCGGGTGCGCGCGATCGGCCTCGACGTCGCGGACGTCATTGAAGGCGTAGACCGCGCCCGACAGCATGCAGAACCCGAGCACCGCCAGCGCCGCCCGCACCAGGTAGCTGCCGTCGCCGAGGTGCTTGGCGAACACCAGCGGCGCGGCGACGAACAGGTTCTTCACCCACTGGTGGGGGCGAAGGGTCAGGACCGCCGCGCGCAGCATGGCCGCCGGTTCTAGCACGCGCCTCGCCCGCGCGACCGGGACCTCGGGCCCTACCACTCCCCGACGTTGGCCATCGACGTCCACGGCTCAACCGGGGCCAGGGCCGGACCGCGCTGCAGGAGCTCGACCGAGATCAGGTCCGGCGACCGGACGAACGCCATGCGGCCGTCGCGCGGCGGCCGGCTGATCGTGTAGCCGCGCTCGCGCAGGTGCTGGCAGCGGGCATAGATGTCGTCGACCTCGAACGCGACGTGGCCGAAGTTGCGGCCGCCGCCGTAGGCCTCGCGCTGGTCCCAGTTGTGGGTCAGCTCGAGCTGCGGCCCCTCGGGATCGCCGGCGGGGGCCAGGAACACCAGCGTGAAGCGCCCGCCCTCGTGATCGCGGCGGCGGACCTCGACCAGGCCGAGGCCGTCGCAGAAGAAGCCCAGTGCGGCGTCGAGATCGACGACCCGGATCATGGTGTGCAGGTAGCGCATGACCGCCAGCATGACGTAGAACCGAGGGCGGAGGCCTCATGCGCGTCAGCCCGGTGATCTCGTCTGCAGTCCTCGTCGTGCTCGGCCTGGCCGGGTGTGGCGGCAAGGCGAAGGGGCCGGTCGGCAACGCCGCCGGCGCCGGTGGCGGCCACAAGCTCGGCGACCGCCTGCCGTGGGAGGCCACGCTCACCGTCGGCGCCACGTTCGAGCTGGTGTCCGAGATCGGCGACGCCGCCGACGAGGACGGGCCGCTGACCGTGACAGTGACCGCGATCGAGCCGCACTCGGACGCGCGGATCTACCGGCTCGACTGGAGCAACGGCGACGGGCCGACCACGGTCACCGTCGAGGACGGCGAGGTCACGGTCGGCGACTCGGCGTACTCCGAGATGCAGCCGCCGTGGCCCGACCACGACACCGACGCCACCTGCTACGGCGCCGACTACTCCAACCCCGAGGGCTGCGACGACGTCTGCGACGCCAGCCTGTGCCTCAGCCCGACCCGCGGCATCCTCAGCGTCAACGGCCTGTACGCGCCCAACTACGGGATGTTCCGGCAGCACCCGCAGCCCTGACCGTTTGTGAAACCAACACGTTTCCGTACAGGCGCTGCCGACGGTCCTCGTCTGCGAGCCGATCAACCAGAGGCTGGGAATCTGAAAGATTCGCAGTCTCTGACATGATGGGCCTCGCCATCCCCGTGGTCGCGACCGCGCGCCTGGTGCTGCGCGGGCCGCGGCCCGACGACTTCACCGCCAGCGCCGCGATGTGGCGCGATCCGACGGTGGTCAAGCACATCGGCGGCCGGCCGTTCACCGGCGAGGAGGTGTGGGGCCGCCTCCTGCGCTACGCCGGCCACTGGGGCCTGCTCGGCTATGGCCTGTGGGTGGTCGAGGAACAGGCGACGGGCCGGTTCGTCGGCGAGGTCGGGTTCGCCGACTTCCACCGCGAGCTCGAGCCGGGCTTCGGCGACACCCCCGAGGGCGGCTGGGTGCTGGCGCCGT
Organism: Myxococcales bacterium; assembly: GCA_043775605.1. Lineage (GTDB taxonomy): Bacteria > Myxococcota_A > Polyangia > Haliangiales > Haliangiaceae > UBA2376. The sequence continues at coordinate 2,312 of JAYVSF010000019.1, read as the reverse complement.
GGGCCCACGGCCAGGGCCTCGGCCGCGAGGCGGTGCTGGCGGCGGTGGCGTGGGCCGATCAGCACCTGACCACCGACCGCACGGTGTGCATGATCGATCCCGGCAATGCGCCGTCGCTCGGGCGGGCGGCGCGCTGTGGCTACGTCGAGACCGGGCGCGCGACCTACAAGGGCGAGCCGACGGTGCTGCTGGCCCGCCCGCGCGTCGCTTAGGCGTCGCGGCGCCACAGCACCGGGAACCACACCCCGGTCAGGTGGCCGTCGTCGTCGCTGGTGAAGATCGCGCGCAGCTCGGGTGCTGGCAGCCGCTCGGGCAAGAGCCGGCAGGCGCCGTCCATGAACCGGATCGCCAGGGTCTTGCGGGTGACGTCGCTCGGGTTCGCGCGGCTGCCGTGGAAGGTCAGGCAGCTGTGCAGGCTGACGTCGCCGGGCGCGAGCTCGATCAGGCGCTCGGCGGCGGCGGCCTCGGCCTGGTGCGCCGGCGGCAGGCTGGCCAGGGTGTCGTCGACCTCGGTCCGACGAAACGCGAGGTCGTCGCCGTGGAGCCCGCCCCAGCGGTGGCTGCCGTCGAGCACGCGCAGGCAGCCGTTGGCCTCGGTGCACGGGGTCAGGGCCAGACGGGCGGTGACCACCGCCGGGCGATCGAGGTAGGTGAGGTAGCTGTAGTCCTGGTGCCAGGCCAGGGTCGCGGTGCCGTGGGCCGGCTTGACCAGCGCGGTGTCCTGCAGGAGCTGGATCCGCTCGGCGTCGAGCAGCGCGCCCGCGAGCGCCGCGAGCGCTGGATCGTGGACCGCCGCGGTCAGCGCCGGCGACGCGTGCGAGATGCCGGCGACCTCGACGAAGCGATCGCCCCAGCGCGGGTACGCGGCCGGCGGCACCGCGGCGTCGAGCGCGGCCTCGATCTCGGCGGCGCGGGCCGGCGTCACCACGCCGCGGATCACGACCCAGCCGTGCTCGGCGAAGAACGCGCGATCGGCGGCGGTGACGCGCGCGGCCAGGTCGATCATGGTGCGCGGTCCCGGGGCCAGCTCGACATCGCCGGCATCCTCGGTCAGGCCGGCGGCGCGGGCAAGGCCAGCGGCCGACGGTCGGCGAGCGGCATGAACCGATCGCGCAGCCAGCCCGCCAGCCCCGAGCTCGATTGGAACAGCGGGGTCAACCAGCCGGTCATGCGCTGGTAGTGGCGGAGGTGCGCGCGACGGGCGCGCGAGTAGGCGGTGAGCCCGGCCGCCAGCGCGTCGGCGTCGGCCAGGGTGTCGGCCAGGACGTAGCGCGCGACCACGAGCTGGGCCGGGTCGGTGATCAGGGTAAGGCCACGGCGCGGGTGCCGAGCTGATCGAACACCACCGCGTCGGCGAGCGCGAGGTCGGCGGCGCGTGAGCCGTGGACGGCCAGGCCGAGCAACACCGGCGCGGCCGGGGCCTCGGCGAAGGTCGGGTCGATCGCGCGCCAGCGCTGACCGGTCCACGCGACGATCCACCTATGGCGGACCAGCGCGCCGCCGTCGAGACGCAGGCCGGTGACGACCCGGAGTTCGAAGCCGAGATCGGCGGCGAGGGCGGCGAACCGCAAGGCGTGGGTGGTGCAGTCGCCGCGCCGGGCCAGCCGCGCGCCACCCTCGGTGAGCGCGGTGGCGCCGAGATCGTCCTCGACGTCGTCGGCGACCTGGCGGGCGAGGGCGGCCAGCAGCGCGGTGCGATCGACGCCCACCGGACCCGGCGGCAGCTCGGTGGGGGCGTCGGGATCGAGCCGCACGGTCCAGCCGGCCCGACCGCTGTCGACCGCGCGCTGGCCGGGCAGGGCCGGTGGCGCCGGCCCGGTGGCCTCGGGTAACCAGAGCGTGGTCGGCGCGACGACCGCGACGGTCCCGTCGGCCGAAGGGCTCGGATCGGACTCTTCGACCACCAGCGCGCTCCCGGCCACGACCTCGATCGGCACCGCTGGTCGGGTCAACGTCCACGCGTCGACCGCGCGCGCGACCACGCCATCGGCGCCCCGGATCTCGCGGACGGTGCCGTCGTCCGCGTACCGGACCGTCGCGACCAGCGGCCGCCCGGCCACGGTCAGGGTCGCGGTCCAGTCGTCGCCGTCGCCGCGCGCGACGGCGAGCTCGGCGATCGCGAAGCCGTAACCGGCCAGGAGCACCGGCCCGCGAAAGCCGCCGGTGGCCGGCGCGCGCGCGATCGCCAGCTCGAACGGGGTCGCCGGCGGCGCGGTCAGCGCCGCCTCGCCGTCGACGTCGATCCGCCAGCCGCCGGCGATCGCGGTGGCGCGACCGCGCAGCACCGGGCCGTCTTGCCAGCGGGCCAGCTC